>JAMPYE010000060.1 GCA_023700825.1 Thermoanaerobaculia bacterium
GCGCCGTGGGCCCGGGGGCGAGAGGCGAGGGGCGACGAGCACCCGGTCATCCTGTAAGGCCAGCGATGCGGCGACGCGCCGGCAGGAGTGCTTGCGCCACATTCCGCCGCGCTACTTCGATGCCGGGGCTGCGTCCGGGAAGGTGACGATCCGCTTGTCGACCGCCGGAAGTGTTCGCAGGTAGTCGTAGATCGCCCCGAGGTCTTCGTCGGTCATCCCGGCGAAGGCGAGCCAGGGCATGACGGTGTTCATGCCGGGTTGCGCGGGAGGTGCCGAGTCGGCCGTGAACCCTGCGTAGGCTTTGAATCGCGCGATGAACTGCTCGCGCGAGCGCTGGCCGACGAAGGTGGAAGCGTGCGGAGTGATGTTTGCCGTCACCACCCGGCCCCACGGTCCGACCATCTCCCAGCCGCCGCTGAACGCCTGGTCCATCAACGGGCGGCCCTTGCCGTCTCGGGGGGTGTGGCAGTTGCGGCATCCCGCGATCGTCGCGAGGTACCGGCCGCGAGCCACCGGGTCGGCCGCCGGAGGCGACGGGATCACCCCGTCGACCGGCTTCGGCATGAACTTCACGAGGACGTTGACGGGGAAGTCGAGCTCACGGAGCGGCGCCTTGTTCTGTCGCGCGGGAAGCGTCCGCAGGTAGGCCACGATCGCCTTCACGTCGTCGTCGCTCATCGAGTGGTAGTCGGGGTAGGGCATCATCGGGAAGAGCGGCGAGCCGTCGCGCCGGACGCCTTCGCGGATCGCGCGCACGATCTCGCCGTCACTCCAGTCGCCGATGCCGGTCCCTTTGTCCGGGGTGATGTTCTGCGCGGCCACACGGCCTGGAACACCTTCCCCCTTCGAGAAGACGTATCCGCCGGCACCTTCGGTTCCCGGCTTCACGGGGAAACCGAACCTGTCGGCGTGGTGATCGGAGTGGCAGCCGAGGCAGTCTGAGACGTTCTGTGCCAGATACCGGCCACGCTCGACGTTCTCGGCGGTCAGCTCGACGCGCAGTTCGGGCGCCGGACGCATGTTCGGCTGCTTGACGCCGAGGAAGATCGCGGCGCCGGCGGCGGCGACGAGAGCAACGAGGAGAACGATGAGCAGCAGTACCTTGAGTTGGCTCAATGGAGCAGACCTCCCGAGAGAATCGGGGAAGAATACGATATCCGGCCGCCCCGGTTTCAACCTGTCCCCGACAGAAAGGGCGGGATGCAGCCTGCGCCGCATCCCGCCCGAGGTTGCTTTGTCGCGAAATCTAGGACGCAGGCTTCTGGAACACCGCGTCGTCGATCTGCGGATTGAGCTCGAACGACTTCACCTGGAAGACGCCGGAGTCTTCGCCGCCGACCTTGATCACTCCCTTGAAGGGGAGCTTGATGCCGCTGACGTCGCGGAAGTCGGAGAAGTCGACCGTCTGCTCGCCCTGCGGGGTCGACTTGATCGTGCGGAGCAGGTCGCCCGACTTCGGGTCGATGCACCACTTGACGCGGATGCCCTCGCCGCTGATTTCGAGCACCCTGGTGTCGATCTCGCCGACCTTCGCGTCGCCTGCGATGGCGAACGTGTAGGCCGGGTCGCCCGCCTTCGATCCGAGCCACATCGGCGAGTCGCGGATCGAGTCGAGCATCCCCTTCTTCTGCGAGCCGGGGAGGTCCTGCATCTTGCCGCCCATGCTCATGAATCCGCTGTCGGGGGTGACGACCATCGTCATCTCACCCATCGGCGTCTTCATCGCCTGGCGCTGCTTGTCGGGGAAGACAGTCGTCTCGTCGGCCTCGAGCGCCATCTCGCCCATCGGTCCCTTGACCGTGAGTGTGGAGAGCATGCGATAGCTCTTGATCGCGCCGAGCTTCGCGGCGCCGCCCATCGCGTCGGCGGCCTTGATCATCAGGGCCTTGCCTTCGTCCGAGCCGGCCGCGGGCGCAGTCTGCTTCGACGCGCCGGGGTCGGGAATGGTGATGTCGAGAGTCGTGACGGGTCCGAACTTCGAGAGCGGCGCGTCGAACTCCGATTCTTTGCCGACGACGAGCAGAGCGATGTCTCCCTTGCGGATGTGCTTCTTCGCTGCGGCGGCGACCTGCTCGGCGGTGACCGACTCGACCGCCTTCTGGTACTTCTCGAGGAAGTCCTTCGGGTAGCCGTAGTACTCGAGCAGGAGTTGCTGGTTCAGCACTTTCTGCTTCGAGTCGTACTGGAAGATGAAGGAATTGAGGATGGCGTCTTTCGCCCGCCGCAGCTCCTCGGCGGAGATCGGCTCCTGCTGCATCTTGTCGATCTCTTCGAGCAGCGCGTCGACCGAGGCGACCGTCGACTCGCTCTTCGTGCTCATCGAGAGGGTGAAGAGTCCCGGATGGTCGTACTGGGAGCCGACGCCGCCACCGACGTTGTAGGCGAGTCCTTTCTTCGTGCGGATGTTCGAAAAGAGGCGCGCCGCGAAGCCGCCCCCGAAGACCTCGTTCATCACCTGGATCGCGTAGTAGTCCGGGTCGTTCTTGCGAACGCCGGCGTGCACCATGCGAATGTTGCTTTGCGTCACGTCGTCCTTCTGGACGAAGTAGACGCCCGGCTTCGCGGGAGACGCCTCGAATTTCGACGCCGCGGCCGCGGGGCCCTTCGGAAGCGCGCCGAGCGCCTTCCGGAGCTTCTGTTCCATCGCCTTCGCGTCGAAGTCGCCGACGATTCCGACGATCATGTTGTTCGGGTGGACGGTCTTCCTGTGCCATGCGACGAGGTCATCGCGCGTCACGGCGCCGACCGTGTCGTACTCTGCGATGCGGGCATACGGGCTGTCCTTGCCGTAGCCGAGCCGCATCGCCTCGCGCGTGGCGATGCCCATCGGGTCGTCGTTGCGGCGCGCGATCACGGTGTTCATCTGGCTCTTCGCGATCCCGAGCTTGTCCTCGCGGAACTCGGGGCTCCTGATGAGATCGACGACGACGGCGAACGTGTCGTCGAAATCGCCCTTGAGCGAGTTCCAGCTGATCGTCGTGGAATCGACGTCGCCGCCGGTCTCGACTCGCGCGGCGCGCATCTCGAGGTAGTCGTCGAGCTCGTCGCCGGTTCTCGTCTTCGTGCCGCCGGTGCGCCAGGTCTCTCCGAAGAGGTCGACGAGGCCGATCTTGTCCTTCGGCTCCTCACTCGAGCCGCCGCGGATCACGATGTACCCATTGATGAGCGGAAGCTCGCGGTCCTGCAGGAGGAAGATCACGGCTCCGTTCGGCAGCGCGACACGGGTCGGCTGCTGAATCTTGAACGGCCGGAGCGCAGGCTTCTTGATTTCCTTCCAGTCTTTCGCCTGAGCGAGCGCGTCGGATGACGCTCCCAGGGACAGCGCGACCGCTAGGGCGGCGGTTAGCAGTTTCACGGGTCTCATTACTGGCCTCCTGCGGGGGCGGTCGCCATCTTCGTCGATTCGACGATCCCGACCGTGCGGTTCGACTCGACGAATGTCGCGTTCGCGACGCGGCGGATCGCCGCGGCGCTGACCTTGTCGATGTAGTCGACCTGGCGGAAGACTTCGCGCCAGTCGCCGAAGCGGTTCTGCGCGGTCGCCAACTGGATGGCGAGGCCCTGGTTGTTCGCGAGCCCGCGGATCAGGTTCGCCTTCGCGCGCGTCTTGACCATCTTCAGCTCGTCGGCGGTGACATCGGTGGTCTTGATCCTCTCGATCTCCTCGCGGATTGCCGCCTGCATCTCGGCCGGCGTGTGGCCCGGCGTCGGGACGGCGTAGAACGCGAAGAGGTTCGGGTATTTCTCTCCGGGGAATCCGCTGAAGCCCGCGGCCGCCGCGGCGATCTTCTTGTCGCGCACGAGCGAGCGGTAGAGGCGCGAGGTGCGCCCCGAGGTCATGAGGTCGGAGATGACGGCGAAGACGGCGTCGTCGGGATCGTACGTGCTCGGGCGGTGGTAGCCCTCGATGTAGAAAGGCTGCGAGGGATCCCTGAGCACGACGCTCCTCTCGGAGGTCTGCGGCGGCTCGACGGTGCGAAGCGGCTCCGGCTTCGGGGCTTTCGGCAGTCGGCCGAAGTAGCTCTTCGCGAGTTGCATTACCTCGTCGGCCTTCACGTCGCCGACGACCGAAACGACCATGTTCGAAGGAACGTAGTAGGTGTCGAAGAACTTCTGCGCGTCGGTGGCGGAGTAGCTTCTCAGATCGCTCGGCCAGCCGATGCCGGCCCATCCGTACGGGTGCGCGGTGAATGCCGAGGCGAGGAACTGCTCGACGAGCCGCCCGATCGGGTTCGACTCGATGCGCATGCGACGCTCTTCGAAGACGACGTCGCGTTCCTTGTAGAACTCGCGCATGACCGGCTTCAGGAAGCGCTCGGACTCGAGATAGGCCCAGAGCTCGATCCTGTTCGCCGGGAACGAGTAGAAATAGCCGGTCTCGTCCGACGAGGTGAACGCGTTGAGTCCGACGCCTCCCTCGCGATCGACGATCTCGCCGAACTCGTTCTTGACCACGAACGTGTCGGCTTCTGCGATCGCGTCCTTCCACGCTTTCTCGAGCTGCGCGATCTTGGCGTCGTCGCGGTTCGCGAGCCTGCGCTTCTCGAGATCGTAGGCGCGGTAGGCGGCCTCGACCTTCTCGAGCGCCTTCTTCTCCTCGGCGTAGTTCGTCGTGCCGATGATGTCGGTGCCCTTGAACGCCATGTGCTCGAACATGTGCGCGAGGCCCGTCTGGCCCGCCAGTTCCTGCGTGCTGCCGGCGTCCACGTGAATGAAGAACGAGAAGACCGGCGCTTCGGGGCGTTCCATTACGATGAGCGTCAGTCCATTGTCGAGAGTTTCGACTTTGATCCTCTTCTCGAACGAGGCGAGGTCCTGCGCGAGCGCGGGCATCGCCGTCGAGAGGAGAATCACGGCCATCGCGAGAGCGAGGCCGCGCAGCGGTACTTTCATGGTTCCTCCTGGGTGGATGGGTTGATGCCTCGACGAGGCGGCCGGATTCTATCTGAAGAATCGGACGGCGCGCTCCGTTGTTCTGACGTGTGAAACGGTACCGAAGAGATGCTTGATCGGCTGCTCTCGAAACCCTCTCGACGCCCTGCGTCGCTGACGCTGGTTCTCGCCGGCGGGCTGATCGCTGCAGGTGTCGAAGGCGCGCGGATCCTCTTCCGCAACCTCAATCTCTTCAGGCCTTCGCGGCGTCCCATCTCGTCGTGGAATCCCGCCGACTACGGTATCGACCCCGCGTGCGTCAGCGAGGTGAGCTTCGAGTCGGCCGACGGGCACCTGCTGCACGGCTGGTACTGCCGCGCCGCGGAGCCGGTCGCGTCGCTCCTCTACTGTCACGGGAATACCGGGAACCTGACCAACAGCGCACCGGCGATTCCGGGCCTGCTCGCGGCGGGACTCAACGTCTTCTCGTTCGACTATCGCGGGTACGGGCGGAGCACGGGGATCCCGACGATCAGCGGCCTGATCGAGGATTCGATCGCTGCCGCCGAGGAGCACGAGAAGGTCCGGCCGAACGACCTGCCGTCGATCCTCTTCGGGTACTCGCTCGGCGGCGCCGTGGCGCTTCAGCTATCGCACCACTGGCGCTTCGACGGGCTCGTCCTCCAGTCGACCTTTACGAATCTCCGCGAGATGGCGAGGCATCGCTATCCCCGGATCGGCATCCACTACGTCGCCGGCGGCGAGTTCGACGGCATGGCGGCGATCGGCAGGGTCGAGGTTCCGACGGTCGTGGTTCACGGCACGGACGACAAGACGGTTCCCTCATGGATGGGGGAGCGTTTGTTCGAGGCGTGCCACCACGGTCGCGAGCTCGTCCTCGTCGACGGAGGCGCGCACACCAATCTCTTCGCGATCGATCCGGATCGCGTGGTCGCCAGCATCCGGCGACTGGCGCTGCGGATCCGCAGCTGGGGCAGGGTTGCCGAAACGTCGGGGGCGCTGCCGGCGAGAGCGCGCTACCCGGTTCGAAAAGGCCTGCGGCGCCTCATCCGCGCGTTGAGGCGCGCCCCGGAAGGCGGGGCGGCGCAAGGCGCTCCGGTCACGCAGGCGTAGTGGCGCCGCGGAGGCGACTGCGCGCGTCCGCGCGGCTCGTCGTCCCTCACCTCACCTTTTGCCTAACAGATCGAGCAGGCCGAGCGACATCACGGGGACGTACGTGATCAGCAGGACTCCCGCGGCGCGAATCACCAGGAACGGCATCACGTGCCGGTAGAGCCGCGGCAGCGGCACTCCGAAACGCGCCGACGCGAGGAAGAGATTCAGGCCCACCGGCGGGAAGAGGAACCCCAGCTCCAGATTCGCGAGGAAGACGATCGCTAGGTGGATCGGGTCGATGCCGAACGGCGCCGCCATCGGCACGACGAGCGGCACGAGGATGATGATCGCGGAGTAGATCTCCAACACGCTCCCGAGCACGAGCAGGATGACGTTGAGGGCAAGCAGGAAGACGATCTTCGAGTGAAGATGCGTCTGTACCCATGCGAGCAGCGCGTCGGGGATCTGCGCGTCGACCAGGTAACTCGTCAGCCCCATCGCGACGCTGAGGAGGATCATCACCGCGCCGACGAGGGCGCCCGCCTTGACCAGCACCTCCGGCAGATCGCGCCAGCGGATGTCCCTCGTGATGACGCACGCGATGATCACCGCCCACGCGCACGCGGCCGCGGCGGCCTCGACGATCGTCGCGAATCCGCTCGCGAAGAGCGCGATCACGAGAAGCGGTAGGCTGAGCTCCCACTTCGCAGCCCAGATCGCGCCGCGCGCCTCCTTGATCGAGAACGGGAGACGCTCGCCCTCGATGTGAAAGCCGACGTGGATGCCGTAAGCCGCCACCAGGACGATCATGAACAAGCCGGGCACGAGACCGGCGAGGTAGAGGTTGTCCGCGGGCAGCTGCGCCACGACACTGTAGAGGATGACGGGCAGGCTCGGAGGCAGCAGCAGCCCGAGGCTTCCCGACGCCGTGACGAGCCCGAGAGAAAAGCCCTCCGGATACTTCGCCTTCAGCAGCATCGGATAGACGAGGCCTCCAAGCGCGATGATCGTCACGCCCGACCCGCCGGTGAACGTCGTGAAGAGCGCGCAGACCGCGGCGACCATTACCGCGATACCGCCGGGCAGCGACCCGAAGAGCGCCTGGAAAAACCGGACGAGCCTTGCCGACGACTTTGCCTCCGCGAGGATGTACCCGGCGGCGGTAAGCAGAGGAATCGCAGGAAGGGTGGGGGAGGCGATGAGGCGGTAGATCTCGGCGGAGACGGCGCCGATGGGGCTTCCCTGGCGCAGGAAGAGCAGCATCGCGAGGCCGCCCATGACGACGAAGACCGGCGCGCCCCAGAGACCGGCGACGACGAGGAAGATCGCGACCGGCCACGCGAGTGCGGGGACGTACTGCGGCACGAGGCCGAGAACAAACGTCGCGACGATCGCCGCGACGGCGATCGCTCTTCCCTTCCAGCTCTCACCGGCCATCGAGATGAAACGGATCGCCATCAGCCCGAGGGCGATCGGCATGATGCACTCGCTGACCCACTGCGGGATTCCGTTCGGAAGCACGTCGCCCATCTCGCGATCGGCACGCACGAGCTGGATGCTCGCCCAGACGAGGGCAGCGACGACGGAGGCCGCCACCGAGTTCGCCAGGAGGCGCGCGAAGGCGCGCATCCGGCTGCCTTCGCCGAACAGCTCCGCGGTGGAGATCGTCAGGTGCTTGCCGTGCCGGGTCGCGACGACGCCGCCGACGAACGCGAGCCACATCGTTACCTGCTGAACGTAGATCGCCGATCCGGGGATGTGGATCCCTCCGAGCGGACGCCCGATCGCCTCGACGAGTGGAAGGAGCGTGGCCAGCGCGATCGCGAGGACGAGCAGCCAGCGTTCCAGCAGGCGGGCCGGTGTGGCGATGGTCAAGTTCTCGTCCCGCCTTCGGGCGACGTCAGTAACGGAAGAGGAATCTGATGGGAGAACCCGACACGATGAATGTCGAACCGGGAAACCGTTCCACGGCGGCCGTTCTGCTGCAAAAGTCGGCCGTCGAGGTGGTGGTGTTGTGGCACAGCCACTCTTGTATGCGCGCGGCGAGAAGCACCGCCTCGGAGCATCCCGAGAAGCGGTCCGGGCAAGGCATACCGTATCCCGACGAGTCGCCTTCGGCGACGCGCAGGCAGGAGTGCCTGCGCCACACAAGGCTCTCCTCTCGTCATTGGTGGTCGTCGGCCGCCGCTGGGGCCTGGATTCTGAATTCACCGTTCATCGCTCTAACCTCCGGTTTCGGTCGCAGCCCGAACTCCATCACCGAGTCCCTTCTCCGGGACTGCGCGCTCATTTCGCCGGCGTGGCAGCAGGGGGATGGCTCTTTCTGTACGCCGCGAGATGTCTCACGGCTTCGTCGAACGCGGCCGCCGGGATCACGCTCCCGCGAATCTTCGGGTATGCCGCCTCCGCGGTCTTTCGCCACTCCGCTTCCCGAGCTCCGTCGACGTGCACCACGCTCAGCCCGCGCTTCTTCATCGCCTCGATGTCGCGCGGCCCGTTGGCACGCGACATGTCGCGGAGCTTGCGGCCCGCCTTCTCCGAGGCCGCGAGCAACGCGGGGCGCAGGTCGGCGGGAATCCTGTTCCACCCGTCCTTCGAGATGACCGTCGCGCCCAGAAGCAGCGCCCACTTCACGTCGGTCATGTTCTTCGCGTGCGTGTACCACTGGAGGAGGACGGCTGCCTGCGGCGGCGCCGGCATCGCCGTGACGAGCCCCGTCTGGAGTGCCGTGGCGATCTCGGTCGACGGGAGCGGAACGGGGTTGAAGCCGCTCGCCTTGTACATCTCGATGACCTCGCTGTTCCCGGCCCAGGTGAAGAGCTTCAGTTTCCTGAGGTCGTCGGGGCGCGCGACAGGCGTCTTCGTGAAGAAGTGGATCCAGCCTGCATCGGTCCAGTTGAGGACGACGAGGCCTTTCGCCTCGAGAGCGGCGTTGAGTCGCGGCGAGATCTTCTCGCGCACGTAGTCGACCTCCTCGTACGAGGAATACAGCATGGGCACCTGCAGGGCGTAGACCGACGGATCGATGTCGCCCACCGCCGCGAGCAGCGCCGCCTGGATGCTTCCGAGCTTCATCTTGCGGACGACGTCGGGATCGTCGCCCATCGTCTGTCCCGGGTAGATGCGCAGGACGACGCGGCCGCCGGACGCCTTCTTCCAATCCTCGGCCATCTGGAGGAGCACGTTGTGCCCTTCGGAACCGGCGGGGAGCAGGCTGGCCATCTTGATTGTCACCGGTGCCTGCGCCACGGCCGGCGGGCAGGGGAGGAGCACGACGAGACCCACGGCGAGGGCGAACCAGCTCAACGAGCGGCCGACCTGTCTGAGAGGACTGTTTCCGGTGGATCGGGACATTGCGGGTCTCCTTCTCATTCGACGAACAGCTCGTCGACACGGGCGACGAGCCAGCGCGCCCGCCTCTGGTAAATCAGATTCGCGAGGCGTTGTTCCGGCACGGCATCGACGTCGATCGCGATCGCCGTCTCGAGCAGGCGAAGAAACTCCGCGCGATCCTGCGTCGAAACCGAGACCGTCTCGGCGAAGGTCACGAGCGGACCCGCCCGGTGGCCCGATGAGAGTTCCCTGGCGCGTTCCAGATGTTGCCGCGCGCGCTCGATCGACCCGCCGGCAGAGGCGGGACGCCCGCCTTCGTAGACGATGTAGAAGTCGTGGATCGCGCCGAGCTCGTACGTCTCGTCGAGCTCCATCGCGCGCTTTGCCAGCTGCTCGACGAGCCCGAGGTCGGCACTCAAGTCGGAGTTGTCCTTCGAGATGGAGATCGCGCCGCCCCACGCGAGCGCTGTCCAGTAGAGGACGGGGACCTGGTCGCGCTGCAGCTTCCCGAGCGCTTCCTCGGGATTCGACCGCCAGCCCGGCGCGCGGAGCTCGATGGCGCGCTGCCCGTAGCGCGCCGCGCGGAGGTAGAGCTTGCGGGCGCGGTCGCGAAGGAGCAGCGCCTTCTGAAGATCCTCCGACTCGATTGCGTCGGCATCCTGCTCGACCCACGCGAACGAGTACTGCGCGAAGCCGCGTGTCGCCGCGAGCAGGAGGTCTTCGTTGTCGGGAGCTTCGTCGAGAAGCGACTCGATCGTCTTGAGTGCGAACGGTGCGGCGTCGCGGACGAGTTCGGGATCGTCGTCGCTCGCCCAACTCGCCCCGCCACCGGCGACCGCGCTGCCAACGCGGTTGACGGCAACCTGCCGGAGCGAGCAGCTGCACGCCAACAGGGCGACCGCTGCTGCGAGGAGGAGTGCCCTCGAGGAGAAGACCACGTTCCTGTGTCCTTTCCTGAACTGTACCACCCGCGTCGTGCAGCCTTCAAACCGGCCCGGGAGGGAAAGCAGATCGTCGTGCGCCTACGGCATGCCGGCCGACCGCCGGCTCGCAGTTGGGATGCGTTGCTGCGGCGTCCCGCAGGCGGCCGTCCGAAGAGAGGAGCACCCCGACCCGCATGCTATGATTCACGGCATCTCGAGGGGATGGAGTCTCACGCCGAAATGAGCGAAGGAAAAGGCTGGGGAAAGACGGTACTCGGCTGGTTCGTGGTTCAGGGCGAGCAGGGTGAAGGGGCTTCCGGCGACTTCGGAAGCCCGACGATCGACGCGTCGGATCACGAGCAACCTGAAGTTGCGCACGCCGACTCGGCGCTCGCCGACATGCCCGCGGTGTTTCAGGGGGACGTCCCCGCGGCGCCCGGCGGGGTCGTCGATTTCGATGCGGTGTTCGAGGCGGCCGGGATCGACGCGTCCGAGCGCGAGCGCGTCGCCAAGTCGGTCGACCTGCTGAGGAGCCTCCCCGCGGACACCGACCCAAACGTTAAGCGCCAGATCGTCGGCGCGTCTCTCAAGGCGTTCGGCGTCGAGATCGACAAGATCATCGAGACGGGCGTCGAGCAGATCCAGGCGCTCGAAGGCTACATCCGCGAAGGTGCGTCGAAGACCGCGAAGATGAGCGAGGAAGTCGACACCCTCGTCAAGGACTACGAGCAGAAGATCGCCGAAGCCCGCTCGCTGATCCAGACGAAGGTCGGGGAGCAGCAGGCGGTGATGAAGCACTGCAACGAGAAGAAGCTCGAAGTGCAGCAGATCCTCGAGTTCTTCGGGCAGGAGGCGGTCGGCAAGGTCGTCCGCGAGTCTCCACGCCTCCACGAACCGCAATCGAAACAGTAGACCTGCATCCCCGCGTGGTACGGGGGAAGCCGGCAACTTCATAGGAAGGGCACGACAATGGGACTTTTTGGGCGCCTTGGAAATCTCTGGAAAGGGTTCCTCTCGCTCTGGATCGCAGACATCGAGAAGGACCATCCGGAGATCGCGTACGAGAACGCGATCAACTCGATGGTCGAGAAGTACACGAAGCTCAAGACCGCGACCGCCGCGATCATTCGCCGACGTGAGGAGCTCGACGAGCGCTACAAGACCGCGACGAGGGATCTCGAGCAGACGGACGCGGAGCTCGCGACCGCCGTCGAGACCGGGCAGGACGATCTCGCGCTGATCCTGATCCAGAAGAAGAACGCGCTGACGCAGGAAGTTGCCGACCTCGACGCCGATCTCAAGACGGCGTCGTCCGACGCGAACTCCGCCAAGTCGTCGCTCATCGGCGTGCAGGGCGAGATCAAGAAGCTCAAGGCCGAGCGCGACACGATGCTCGCGAAGATGCACTCGGCGCAGGCGCGCATCAAGATCCAGGAGCAGCTCGACGGCCTTTCGGTCGATGAGGAGGTCAAGGCGCTCGACAACGTCCGCTCGCACATCAAGACGACGATCGCCGAGGCAAACCTCGGGAAGGAGCTCTCCGAGTCGTCGCTCGACGGGCGGCTCGCCGGGCTTCGCAACCAGGTCGGCGACGTGCAGGCGCGCAAACAGCTCGAAGAGCTCAAAGCCAAGCGCGCAGCGCAGCAGGCCGCGCAGGGCCAGAAGACGATGTAGCTCTCGCCGGAGGGGCGGCGGCGCCGTTCGGCGCGGCCGCCCTGCCGTGAGGCCTCCCGATGGGTACGACAGAAAAGCCCGTGCCGCGCCGGACGCTGTCGGGGACGAAAAACCCTCAGGCGGCCGCCCAGACGAAGGTCGTCGACGAGGCGATCTCCGCGGGCAAGAGCTACGCCAGGGACAAGCTCTTCGAGAACCGTCCCTACCTCAAATTCGCGTTCGCGAATCCCTACAACATTTCCACTCTGCTCGGCGGCCTTGCGATCGGCGGCATGGCGCTCGGTCCGGTCGGCGTCGCGGGCGTGCTCGCGGCCGAGGCGCTCTGGCTCCTTTGGGCGCCCAGCTCGAAGCGGCTCCAGCACATCCTCTGGGACCCGCGCTTCGAGAAGGTGCGCGACGCGATCGAGGCGCAGGAGCGGGAGAAGAAGACCAGGGACCTCCCCGCCTATCTCAAAGAGCGGGTCGCCTCGCTGGTGGAGAAGCGCCAGCGAATTCACCATCTCGCCGAGCAGAACCCGTCGTTCGGATCGGAGCTGCTCAAGGGAGAGCTGGTCAAGACGAGCCGCCTCGTCGACTCGTTCATCGACATGGCGATTCGCTGCACGCGCTACGAACAGTACCTGGAGTCGATCGACCTCCGCGATCTCGAGCGCGATCGCCAGCGATGGGAAACGCGGATGCGCACCGGCAAGGAAGGCGAAACCGACACCGACATCGCGAAGAAGAACTACGCGATCATCCTCAAGCGGCTCGACAAGATTCGCGAAATCCGGGAGTACCTGAGCGTCGCCCGGGGGCAGCTCGACCTGATCGAAAACTCGTTCAAGCTGATCGCCGACCAGATCGTCACGATGCAGTCGCCCGGCGAGCTCGTCGGACAGCTCGACGAGCTGATGACCGGCGTCGAGGCGATCCAGGAATCGGCCCGCGACACCGAGAAGATGCTGCAGGCGATGGAGATGTAGCGAGTTGTTAGTTGTTAGTTTTTAGTTGTTAGACAGGCAGGGGTGCTGCGCACTGCATCGAAACCTGCACATCCCGGGTGATCTCCAGCGAGGTCACCTCTGTGAGCGCGCGATCTGCAGACGGGAGTGCCTGCACCACGCATCGATCGAACTTAGCATCAGCGTATCGACGACCCACGACAATCGTCTAACAACTAACAACTGACAACTGACAACTGACAACTAACCGCCAGAAATCAACGACCAACAACGAAGAGCCAAATGCCGCCATGCCCCACACAATGTCCCAGCCTAAGATCCTTCCGCAGTGGGCCGATGACCTCCGCCGCCGTTACCTGCGTGGCGAGTCGTCGATGTTCGTCCTTCACGGCAACGTCTACGACGTCGTCATGCACGACGGGAAGCTCATGACGATCACGACGTTCCTCACCGACGAGCTGCTTCGCGACTCGAAGGACGTGCTGGCGACCTACAACGTCGCCACGGGCGTGAAGTTCGCCAAAGGGGGAGCCCAGGCGAAGAACCTGGAGGACCTCATCCTCGCCTCCGGCAAGGACAAGGCGCTGAGCGCGCTCGAGCGGCTGCTTCAGCAGTCGAGCAAGGTCGGCGTGATCATCGAGTACGCCGAA
>JAMPYE010000061.1 GCA_023700825.1 Thermoanaerobaculia bacterium
AGAATGAGGAATGGAGAATGAGGAACTGAGAACCTTCACGGGCTGGGGCGCTTCAGCATCCGTGCCGGCGAAGCCGGTTTTTCATTCCTCATTCTTCATTTCGGTTTTCTCTCCGCACTCTCTCAGTCCCGCCCGCCGCGCATCATCTCCCTCCGCAGCATCGCGTCGTAGGTCGCGTACTTGTAGAGATCGCCGAGAGTCGGGTAATTGAAGCAGGCCTGGTTGAAGAGGTCCGCGCCCGAGCCGGTCAGCATCGCCACGAGGCCGATGTGGATCAGCTCGGTCGCCTGCTCGCCGATCGCGTGGACGCCGAGGAGCTTCATGTCGTCGGCCCGGAAGATCAGCTTCAACATCCCGGTGTCGTCGCCGATGATTTTGCCGCGCGGGTTGTCGAGGTAGGTGGCTCGTCCGATCAGGTACTCGACGCCGATCTCCGTCAGCGACTGCTCCGTTTCGCCCACCATGCTCACCTCGGGGATCGTGTAGATGCCGGTCGGAAGGAGATGAGGCAGCTCGTTCTTGAAGCCGAGCTCGAAGGCGTGACAGACCGCGACGCGCGCCTGCTCGAGGCTCGTCGAGGCGAGCGCAGGGAACCCGATCACGTCACCCGCCGCGGAGATGTGCGGCACCTCGGTTCTGTAGTTGGCGTCGACCGTGATGACTCCCCGCTTGCCGGGCGTGATCCCCGCGGCCGGAAGGTTCAACGAATCGGTGTTGCTCGAGCGTCCGGCGGCGACGAGCACACCTTCGGCGCAGATCGTTCTCCCCGACGTCAACGTCAGGATGACCTCCTCGCCGGCGGGAGTCGTGCACTTCTCGACCTTCTCCTTCCAGACGAACTCGACGCCCGCGCGCTCCATCGCCGCCTCGAGGGTGTGAGCGATGTCGCGATCGAGAAACGAGAGAAGCTCGTCGCGGGCATCGAGCAGCCAGACCCGGGTTCCGAGCGCGGCGAAGGTGCAGGCGTACTCGCAGCCGATCACGCCCGCGCCGACGACCACGAGGCTCTTGGGAATCCTCCCGAGGTCGAGAATCTCGTTGGAATCGTGGATCCTGGGGTCGTCGAAAGGGAACTCGGGGGGGCGGTAAGGAGAAGAGCCGGAGGCAATCAGGATCTTCGATGCTCGGAGATAGAGGTCGCTGCCGCCGCGCAGGTTTACCCGTACCGTGTTTGGATCGACGAAGCTCGCGGCGCCGTAGAGGATGTCGACGTCGAAATGGCGCAACCGGTGTAGCTGCAGGTTGCGCGCGCTGTCGGTCACCGAGCGCTCGTGCCGCATCAGGTCGGCGATCGTCGTCTCCTGCCGGAGCACCATCTCGACCTGGAGCTTGCGTGCGCGAATGCCGGAGAGCGTCAGCGCCGTCTCTCGAAGCGTCTTCGACGGAATCGTGCCGGTGTTGATGCCGGCGCCGCCGATCGCGGGGTCGCGCTCGATCAGCGCGACGCTCCGTCCGAAGACGGCCGCGGTGACCGCACCTGAAATGCCGGCGGGACCGGCTCCAATGACGACGAGATCGTACGACTTCGTGGACATACCTGAATGACCCCCCTGGGATTCGATCACTCCTTGCCGGATTGCTGTTCGCGCTTGCGCGCGGCCCAACCTTCGATGTTGCGCTGGGGCGTTCTGGTCAAAGCAAGGGCATCCGCCGGGACGTCCTTGGTGATCGTTGATCCGGCGCCGACATAGGCGCCTTTGCCGACACGAATCGGGGCCACGAGTTGCGTGTCGGAGCCGATGAATACGCCGTCCTCGAGCACGGTCTTGTGCTTGTGGACGCCGTCGTAATTGCAGGTGATTGTGCCCGCGCCGATGTTGCAGCCGGCGCCGATCTCCGCGTCACCGATGTACGAAAGGTGCGAAGCCTTCGCGCCTTTGCCGAACACCGCCTTCTTCGTCTCGACGAAGTTGCCGACCTTGACCTTCTCGCCGAGGACGCTTCCGCCCCGGAGATGCGCGTAGGGGCCGACCGCCGCGCCGTCGGCAATCGTCGAGTCCTCGGCGACCGTGCCGGTCTTGATCTCGACGCCCGAGCCGACGCGGCAGTTCTTCAGGTGCGCCCCGGGGCCGATGACACAGTCGGAGCCGATGGTCGTGTCGCCCTCGATCACGGCGAATGGATAGACGATCGTGTCCTGCCCGATGCGGACCGCTGTGTCGATCGTGACGCTCTCCGGATTGCGGAACGTCACGCCCTCGGACATCAGGCGCGCGATGGAGCGTCTCACGAGCTCGCGCTCGACGTGGGCGAGATCGGCGCGCGAGTTCACGCCGAGCGCCTCGATCGGCTCGGCGATCAGAGCGCCGACGGTTTCCCGGCGGTGCCGCGCCGTGGCAATGACGTCGGTCAGGTAGTACTCGCCCTGGGCGTTGGCGGGCGAGAGCGACGCGAGGTCGGCGGCAAGATGCTCGCCGCGGAACACGTAGATGCCCGCGTTGACCTCGCGGATCTGCAGCTCGGAATTCGAGGCGTCCTTCGCCTCGACGATCCGCTCGACGTTTCCTTCGGGGCTCCGCACGATCCGGCCGTAGGAGCCGGCGTCGTCGAGAACCATCGTCATCATCGAGACGCCGTGGCCGCGCGACGCGTGCTCGTCGAGCAGGGCGCGAAGCGTCTCGGGGCGTGTGAGCGGAACGTCGCCCGACAGCACGAGGACGTCCGCCCCGTCGAGCTCGCCGAGGACCCTCACTGCCTCGAGCACCGCGTGGCCCGTGCCGAGCTGCTGCTCCTGCATGGCGTAACGCGCGCGCTCGCCGCAGTGTGCGCGCACGGCGTCACGATCGTGCCCGATCACCATCACCGGCGCGTGGCCGGACAGGGCAAACGACATGTCGAGGACGTAGTCGATCAGCGCGCGCCCGCCGGCGCGATGAAGGACCTTGATCCTACGGGACTTCATCCTCTTGCCCTGCCCTGCGGCAAGGATCACGACTTCGAGTCGGCGCTGGCTCATACGATTCGGACGCACACGAGGTGCGGCGTCATCTTACCGCAGGCGAAAGGCGGGAGGCGAAAGGCAGGCCAGAAGCCAGAGGTCAACGGTCAAAGCAGGCGAAAGGCGAGAGGCATGTGGAGTGCGAAAGCGAAGCTTTCGCTCTTCCAGGCCGAAGCGCAGCTTCGGCCTGGGGAACTAATGGGCGCACGGCGGGTCCGGGGGAGCGGACGCTGCGGCTTCCGCCGAGGAAGGGCGCAAGCTCTGCTTGCGCCCTCCACACAGGACCGCGCCGGGGACTCAACCTTTCCGTACGCGGTAGCCGAGACCGACGAGAAGGTTGGCGACGATGCCGACGTGGTCGCCCTGGACCTCGATCGCGTCCCCTTTCGTCGTGCCGCCCGCGGCGCAGCGTGACTTGAGCTGGCGCGCGACCTTCTCGAGCGAATCGGGCGTGAGGCGAAAGCCGGAGGCGATGGTCACCGACTTGTCCTTGCCTGATCTCCGGTCGACGGCGACGCGGATCATCTGTTCCTGTGCCGGGAGATCGCGAACTTCGGGCATCGCACCTTCTTCGCGCAGCTTCTTCGCCTCCGCCGGATCAGTCGTGTATACGAGCTTCGAACCCTTAACCATGGGGGAAGACTAGCACTCTTTCGGAATGCGGAATGCGGATTGCGGAACGCGAAACATGGAACGGGAAACGCGGAACGTGGAACGCGGAACCGAAATCGCGCCATCCTCGTGGCCTCGGAGTCCTGGCTTCGGGCACCGTTCCGCGTTTAGCGTTCCGCGTTCCGCGTTCCCGCGCTATCCTCTCCGCTCACAGATGAGCGAGATTCGCTGGATCGTCATGAAGTTCGGCGGGACGAGCGTGTCGACGGCGCCGAACTGGAAGTTCATCGCCGACACGGTAGCGGCCGCGATGCGCGGCGGGCAGCGCGTGCTCGTCGTCCATTCGGCGCTCGCGGGGATTTCGAACCGGCTCGAGGCGATTGCGTCGCGCGTCGCCGACGTCGACATCCCGGCGTCGCTCGAGGCGATCGAATCGGTACACCATTCGCTCGCTCGGGAGCTCGGCGTAAACGCGGAGTCGCTGCTGGGACGCGACTTTGCCGAGCTCCGACAGGTTGCGACCGGAGTCCAGCTGCTCGGCGAGGCGAGCCCGCGCGTCCACGCCCGCCTCATGGCGCTGGGTGAATTGATGGCGACGCGTCTCGGCGCCGCATACCTCGCGAAGGCGGGCTTGCCCGCCGTCTGGGTCGATGCGCGTGACCACCTCCGGACGACGCCCGTCCGCAATGTGAGCGAGGCGAGCCTCTTTCTCTCCGCACAGTGCGCGTTCGACCCCGAGCCCGCGCTCGCCGGCGCACTCGAAGCGTGCGGAGCGCTTCTGATCACGCAGGGCTTCATCGCGAGCAACGCGGCGGGCGAGACCGTCATCCTCGGGCGAGGCGGCTCCGACACCTCGGCGTCGTACTTCGGCGCGAAGCTCTCGGCCGCGCGTGTCGAGATCTGGACCGACGTGCCGGGGATGTTCTCCGCCGATCCGCGCGTCGTCCCCGACGCCCGGCTGCTCGAGCATCTCGACTACGACGAAGCGCAGGAGATCGCGACGACGGGGGCGAAGGTGCTGCACCCGCGGGCGATCGCGCCGGCACGCGCGCAGAAGATCCCGCTCTGGATTCTCTGTACCGGTCGTCCGGGCCTGCCGGGCACCGTCATCGGCCCGGTGGCCGCCGACGTACCGCAGGTCAAGGCCGTCTCCGTGAAGAAGGGGATCACGCTCGTTTCAATGGACACGATCGGCATGTGGCAGCAGGTCGGATTCCTTGCCGACGCGTTCGAGTGCTTCAAGCGTCGCGGGCTTTCGATCGATCTCGTGTCGACCTCGGAGACGAACGTGACCGTCACGCTCGATCCGACGGCGAACTCGATCACGCCGGGCGTGCTCGAAGGGCTCGCTGCGGATCTCTCGCCGCTCTGCCGCTCGAGCGTCGTCACCGGCTGCGCCGCCGTGAGTCTCGTCGGTCGCAGGATCCGGTCGATCCTTCCGCGTCTGGGGCCCGCGCTCGAGATCTTCTCCGAACTCCGCCTCCATCTCGTCTCACAGGCCGCGAGCGACCTGAACCTCTCGTTCGTCGTCGACGAGGACGACGCCGAGCGGCTCGCTCGCGATCTGCATCATCTGCTCATCGGGCGGCGCGAGTCGGTCTTTGGCCCGACGTGGCGCGAGCTCTCCGAGAGCGCTCCACGCCAGGCGGCGGCGCCCGAGCCCTGGTGGCTGCGGCGGCGCGCCGAGCTCGTCGCGATCGCGCGCGACGCAAGCCCGCGTTACGTCTACGACGGGCCGTCGCTCGACCAGGCAGCCGCGCGGGTGCGCGGAATCGAGGGAATCGACCGGGTCCTTTTCGCGATGAAGGCGAATCCTCATGCGGGGATCCTGAAGCGCTTCGAGCGCGCCGGGCTCGGCTTCGAGTGCGTCTCTCCCGGCGAGGTCGAGCGACTCTTCGAGCTCTTCCCCGACATCGATCTCTCGCGGATTCTCTTCACACCGAACTTCGCGCCGCGGAGTGAGTACGCGTGGGCCCTCGAGCGCGGCATCCGCGTCACACTCGACAACCTCCACCCGCTGCGCGAGTGGCCGGAGCTCTTTCGTGAGAAGCGGCTGTTCGTGCGCGTCGACCTCGGCAAGGGGCGCGGACACCACATGCACGTCCGCACGGCCGGCCAGCTCTCGAAGTTCGGCGTGCCGCTCGCGGAGCTCGGCGAGGTTGCGATGCTGGGCGAGAGGGCAGGTGCGACGATAGAAGGCCTTCACAGCCACGCGGGGAGCGGAATCATGAGCCCCGACGCGTGGGTCGACGCGGCGGCGCGGCTCGCCGATCTCGCCGCGCGTTTCCCGGAAGCGCGAGTGATCGACATCGGCGGAGGGCTCGGCGTTCCCGACGCGCACGACGGCGCGGAGCTCGACCTCGATGCCATCGGGCGCGGGATCGCGGGGCTGCGATCGGCGTGGCCGAAGCTCGAGCTCTGGATCGAGCCGGGCCGCTACCTCGTCGCGCGAGCCGGAGTCCTGCTCGTCACCGTGACGCAGCTGAAGGGCAAAGGCGACATGCTCTACGCCGGCGTCGACACGGGGATGAACTCGCTGATCCGCCCGGCGCTCTACGGTGCCTGGCACGAGATCGTGAATCTCTCCCGTGCCGGAGAGGAGGCCGACGCGTCGGTCACCGTCGTCGGCCCGATCTGCGAGTCGGGAGACGTGTTAGGCAGCGAGCGCGCCATGCCTGCGCCGCGCGAAGGTGACGTGCTGCTGATCGCGAACGCCGGAGCCTACGGCCGCGCGATGAGCTCGAGCTACAACCTGCGCGAGCCTGCCGCGGAGCTGATGATCGAGTGAGGCAGGTCAAAGGTCAGAGGTCAAAAGTCAAAGCAGGCGGAGCGGCTGTACGGACTTGTGTAGGGGCGACGCGTTGCATCGCCCGTATTGGATGTTCCGCGATCCATGGACCCGAAGATCGCGGTGGTCCGGATATAAGATGGACTACCTCGTTCAACGCGCGAATTGCAGCCTGCTTTGACCTTTGGCCTCTGGCCTGCTGCTCGGCTCTCGCCTATCGCCCTGCACACAGCCTGAACACCGTCTCCGCGAGCGCGTCCGAGTCGTGCCGGAGATAGTTCCCTTCGGAGATGATGTCGCCGAAGAACGGGCGCACACCGAGAGCTTCGACAGCGTGAGGGTCGCAGACGACCGGGAACTGGTGCTGCGCCGCGTACGCCTCGAGGGTGCGCTCGGAGGGGCGGCTGTCGTTGACGATCATCGTGTCGACGACGGGGCCCGCGTGGTCGAGGATCGTCCCGAGATGCTCCTCGGCGCTCAAGCCGTCGGTCTCGCCCGGCTGGGTCATGACGTTGCAGATGTAGACGCGCATCGCGCGCGACGCGTGGAGCTCGTCGGCGATTCCGCGGATGAGCAGGTTCGGGAGGATCGAGGTGTAGACCGAGCCCGGTCCGATGAGAATCAGGTCGGCGGCGCGAATCGCTTCGATCGCCTGCGGGATCGGCTCCGCTTCAGCCGGGTCGACGTGGAGGCGGGTGATGCGCGCGTGCTCGGGCCGCGGTCGCAGCGGCAGGGTCGGGTCGCCGCTGATCGCGAGCTCGCCGACGAGCTCCGTGCCGTCGGCGCAGGTGGCGCGGACGCGGACGTCCGCCAGTGTCGAAGGGAAGATCGAGCCGTTCACGCGAAGCACCTCGGACACGGCGAGTATCGCCTTGTCGAACCCCCCCGTGATCTGGGTCAGGGCCGCGAGCGCGAGGTTGCCGAACGAGTGCCCCTGGACGGCTCCCGACTCGAAGCGATAGGCGAAGAGCTGCGAGAGTAGTTTCTCTTCCTGCGCGAGCGCGATGATGCAGTTGCGGATGTCGCCCGGCGGCAACATGCCGAGCTCCTTGCGGAGGATGCCGGAGCTGCCACCCTCGTCGGTGACGGTGACGATGGCGCTGAGCGACCCGATCGACGGCGCGGAGCTGGCGCCGACGTGCTTCTTGAGGCCGCGCAGGAGTGTGGAGAGCCCGGTACCCCCGCCGATGGCGACGACGTTCATGGAGGAGAGAGGGTTACTTCTTCTTCAGCTCGGTGAGAACGAGCTTGGCGACGGCCTTGAGCGTGTCGAAGACGCCGGTGCCGTTCATGGCGACGGCCTCGAACGTCGGCTCGCCCTTGTAGTTGAGCTGCCGGTACATCTCCTCGACCGGCAGCGCCGTCGGCAGGTCGCGCTTGTTGAACTGGAGGACGTACGGGATGTTGTTCAGGTCGTAGCCCTGTTCCTTGAGGTTCTTCTCGAGATTCTGGAGCGACTCGATGTTCGAATCCATCCGAGCCTCCTGCGAATCGGCGACGTAGACGACGCCGTCGACGCCCTTGAGGATCAGCTTGCGCGAGGCGTCGTAGAAGACCTGCCCGGGAACGGTGTAGAGGTGGAATCGGGTCTTGAACCCCTTGACGGTGCCGAGGTCGAGCGGGAGGAAGTCGAAAAACAGGGTGCGGTCCGTCTCCGTCGCGAGGGAGATCAGCTTCCCCTTCGCCTGCGGATTCGTCTTGTCGTAGATCCACTGCAGATTCGTCGTCT
Organism: Thermoanaerobaculia bacterium; assembly: GCA_023700825.1. Lineage (GTDB taxonomy): Bacteria > Acidobacteriota > Thermoanaerobaculia > Gp7-AA8 > Gp7-AA8 > JACPDH01. The sequence goes on from JAMPYE010000061.1 coordinate 8,068, forward strand.
TCCCGCACAGGCCGGGCCCGTAGAAGACGATCTTGCAGTTGATCTCGCGTGCCGCGTAGTTGATGAAAGTCACTGTTCGAAGTCGCCGCTACCGATGGATTGCCTTGTCCAGAGTGTCGATTCCGCCCGTCTCCGGGCGCCTACTCGCTGAAGAGGCTGTCGATGTCCTCGTCGGTGATCTCGGCGAAGGGAGACTCGAACCGCCCTTCCCTGCTCTGCTCGGCGGCCGCCTTCGTGACGATCACCTCGAACGTCTTTTCGAGTTCCTGGGACGCCTTCTTCACGCGCAGCCGGACCAGGCCGAGCGACGAGCGTTCGTCGAAGATCACCACCAGAATGACGCGCTGGGCGACGAGGGAGATGTGGATGTTGTCGCGTTCCCCCTCGTGGAAGAGGATCGAGAACTCCTTCTCGCCGATGAGCTTGGCCAGGCCGTCTGTCGCGGCGACGTTTCCCGCGGTGAGCGAGGCAAGCGAGGTCGCATCGACCCCCTGCATGTCGCCGTGCGCGGCGATCTGCTGCCCGTTCTTGTCGACGAGAAATACGATTTTGGAGTTGGAGTCGCTCTGCAGCCGAGCAAGGATTTCCTTGATCTGCTCGTACTCCTCCTCATACATCACTAGATCGGCCATTCACTCACACCATACCCGACGATTTAAGGAGCTAATGTATAGCACATCGGCGCACCGAATCCTAAGACCCCGTAAGGTTTGCGCCACTCTCACGGTCAGATCTCGCGCCGGCCCTCGAGCGCCTTCGACATCGTGACCTGATCGGCGTATTCGAGATCGCCGCCGACCGGAAGTCCGAAGGCGAGACGGGTCACCCGCACGTCGAACGGGCGGAGTTGCTGGGCCACCCAGAGCGCCGTCGCCTCTCCTTCGACGTTGGGATTCGTCGCGAGGATGACCTCGCGGATCGTCCCTTCCTTCACGCGTCGCACCACCCCTCCGACGTCGATGTCGTCCGGGCCGATCCCCTTGAGCGGAGAGAGCGAACCGAGAAGCACGTGGTAGAGCCCGCGGAAATCTCTCGTCGCCTCGACCGTCGGGATGTTGAACGCTTCCTCGACGACGCAGAGCAGCGCGGGATCGCGCCGCGCGTCGGAGCAGATCGAGCACGGCTCGACGTCGGTCATGTTGTTGCAGACGCCGCAGCGCCGGATCTTCTCCTTCACCTCGAGAATCGCGTGCGCCAGGGCCTCGGCTTCCGCGGCCGGCCGCTTGAGCAGGTGGTAGGCCAGGCGCGAGGCGGACTTCGCCCCGATCCCCGGCAGCCGGGAGAGCTCGTTGATCAGGTTCGCGAGAGGAGGCGCGGTCATCTTCGATGAATTGAGAATTGAAAATTGAGCGATTAAAACAAAAACGATATGTGGGCTCGTTATTGGTGCCGTTAAATTAGTTCGTAAATTGAGGATTGATTTTCATCTCCCAATTCTCAATTCCTCTAGAACAGCCCAGGGATTTTCATCCCGCCCGTCATGCCGCCCATCGACGAGGACATCGCCTCGTCGACCTTGCGGCTCGCCTCGTTGACGGCGGCGAGGATCAGGTCTTGCAGCATCTCGACGTCGTTCGGGTCGACTGCTTCCTTGTCGATCGTGATCGAGATCAGCTCCTTCGAGCCGCCCATCTCGGCTTTCACCATGCCGCCGCCCGCAGTGCCTTCGACGCGCAGTTCGGCCATCTCGCGCTGCATCTTCTCCTGCATCTGCTGGACCTGCTTCATCATCTGCTTGATGTTCATGAAGGCTCCTTCGTTCTCTTCTTCGGGCGGACCACTTCGCCGCCCAGGTGCTTGGCGAATGCCTGAATCGTCGGGTTCTCGATCTGCACGGGCGCCGCTTTCGACGGCGCTCCGGCCGCCGCAGGCGCAGCCTTCGTCAGCGGGTGCACCGACATCTTCCGTCCGAAGACTTCCGTGGCGATCGTCTCGAGGGGAGCGAGGTTGCCCGCTTCCGCGAGGTACTCGGAGGCGAAGGCCTCGTCGGGGCCGAACTCGAAGATCAGCGCGTCTCCCTCGACGGCGCTGCGCCTGGCCTGGCGGAGATAGCTCGCGGCGACGCGGCGGTGCGACTCGACGCGCGAGACGAAGCGATCGATGGAGCCGCCGGGAGCTTCGCCGGTTCCCGCCTCGTCGACGGCCGGCGTTGCGGCGCGAGACTCGGCGCTCGCCTTGCGGGCGACGGGAGCGACGGGTCGCGGCTGAGCCGGCGCGGCGGCGCGCGGAGCGGTCGTCCCGCCCGAAGCGAGTGCGTCCTCGACGGCAAGAAGGCGCGGGAACGCGGAGGCCTTGAGCAGCGCGATCTCGACCGCGAGACGCTGCGACTCGCTGCGCACGACGATTTCCTCGTCGCGGAGCAGGACGTTGATCACGCGGAGCAGGTCGTTCTGCGAGAAGCTGGGCCGCAGCTCCTCGAGCGACACGAGCTCGTCCGGATCGGCCTTCAGGATCGAAGGGTCGGCGCCGGCGACGAGCAGCATCAGGTTCCGGAGGTACGCGAGGAGGTCGCGGTAGAGAAGCTTGAAGTCGCGCCCGCTCGCGGACGCCTCCTCGACGAGGGAGAGCACGCGCGGCGAATCGCCGGCCGCGATCGACGCGACGAGCTGCGAGAAGAGGCGGCTGTCGGCGAGCCCGAGGATCGAGCCGACGTCGGCGAGCGTGAGCGACTCGGGGCTGAAGGCGATGACCTGGTCGAGGAGCGAGAGAGAGTCGCGCACGCTTCCCTCGCCCCTGCGGGCGATCATCGCGAGAGCGTCCCGGTCCGCCCCGATTCCCTCGGCGGCGCAGATCTCCTCGAGCCGCGTGGCGATCTCGTCGAGCGTGATCTTGCGGAGCACGAGTTGCTGCACGCGCGAGAGGATCGTCGCCGGGATCTTGTGCATCTCCGTCGTCGCCATCATGAAGATGACGTGCGGCGGCGGCTCCTCGATCTGCTTGAGCAGCGCGTTCCACGCCTGGCCCGAGAGCGAGTGGACCTCGTCGATGATGAAGACGCGGCGGCGGTCGCGGGCCGGCTGGAACTGCATGAGCTCGCGCAGGTCGCGGACGTCCTCGGCTTTCGAGTAGGTCGCGGCGTCGATCTCACGGACGTCGAGATCGATCCCCTCGGTGATCTCGCGGCAGATCGTGCATTCGTTGCACGGCTCCTTCGCGGGGCCATTCGCGCAATTCAGCGCCTTGGCGAAGATCCGGGCGGTCGTCGTCTTGCCGACGCCGCGCACGCCGCAGAAGAGGTAGGCGTGATGGATGCGGTTCTGCTCGATCGCGTTCTGCAGCGTCCGCACGACGGCCTGCTGGCCGATGATGTCGCGGAACGCCTGCGGGCGCCATTTGCGCGCTAGAGCCTGGTAAGCCATCAGAGAGTTGCGGACCGAGAAGCGCGAATTGAGAATTGAGAATTGACGATTGAGAGATCAGGTAGTGACGCAGTGGTGGCGGCGATGTTCATCTCTCAATTCTCAATTCTTCATTCTCAATTCCGAGCGGCTCGGCCGCTCGGAAGAGCCCAGGTTTGCTGCGGCACACGGGGACGCTGCCTTATCGCTGCTTCCTTCCGGACCTGACGAGGTTCGACGGCTTCCGCTGCACAGGACCCGGGCTCATCCCAGCGGACGAGACCGAACCGAATTGAGAATGATGAATTGAGCGACGGGAATCGGCAACTGCAGCGATGGCCCATCTCTCGTTTCGGCTTATGGCGGAGAGAGTGGGATTCGAACCCACGGTACGTTTTACCGTACACACGCTTTCCAAGCGTGCTCCTTAAGCCACTCGGACATCTCTCCGTAAGACGAAAACCAAAATTGAGAATGAAGAATGTCGCATGCGGAATGAAGACGTGCGGGCCCCAGGGCTCGCTCCCGCTTCTGAATCCCTCATTCTCCATTCTGCATTCTGCATTCTTCATTTCGTTTTCTGTGATCGGCACGGAAAACGAGACATCGAGCAACGAATGAAGCGAAGCCCGGATCCTTCGTCTTCTGGCGGAGAGGGGGGGATTCGAACCCCCGGTACCCTTTCAGGTACAACGGTTTTCGAGACCGCCGCGTTCAACCACTCTGCCACCTCTCCGCACCAAAAAGACGCTAGGGGGATGGTCGGATCCGAATCAGCGCGCCCGCAGGCGCCGGAAGAACTGTTGCAGGAGCTCGGCCGCTTCGGCGGCCATGAACTCCGGAATCAGCTCGACCCGGTGGTTCAGCCTCGGGTCCTGCACGAGATTTCCGAGCGAGCCGCAGAAACCGGCTTTCGGGTCGAGCGCGCCGAAGACGACGCGGTCGATTCTCGCGTTGACGATCGCGCCGGCGCACATCGCGCAGGGCTCGAGCGTAACGACCATGGTGGTGCCGACGAGCCGCCAGTCGCCGATCGTCTCGGCGGCCTCGCGGATCGCGTAGATCTCCGCGTGCCCGAGCGGGTCGCCTGCCTGGCGGGCGTTACGGCCGCGGCCGATGACCGCGCCCGATTCGTCCGCAACCACCGCGCCGATGGGGACTTCGCCCGCCGCCGCGGCTTCCGCCGCGAGTGCGAGCGCCTCTGTCATCAGCGCTGTCGGATCCATCGCCTGTCAATGACCGATACGGCGGGCTGTTTCGCCCGCCGCCCTTTGAAAGAAAGACGTTTGGTGCACCCAGGAGGACTCGAACCTCCAACCTTCTGATCCGTAGTCAGATGCTCTATCCAATTGAGCTATGGGTGCGTCGAAACGCGACATCGAAAAGGCAGGCCCGGCAGAACTTATTTCCGCCCCGCCGTTTCGGGGAGGCGGATTCTACGACAAGCATCGGGGGGGAGAAAAGATCGAAAATTCACGAGCCCACGGTTGGCCGGGGAAGGGTCAGGCAGGCAGTGGCCAACCGTGGGACCCGTGAATGCGGTGATCTGGTTGGAATCCGGGGCGCACTTCGGGCAGGAAAGATACCGCGGATGTCGTGTCGCACGCTCTCGTCATCATCCCGCCCCACCGGCAACGCATCTCGCTGCGGAGGTCGGTATTATACAGAATTGGAGCCGCAGGGAGGCGAGAGTTTTTTGCGTCCGCCTCCGGTTTCCCGTGGCGAAGGAAAGACCATGGCCTGCAACCACCTCGGCCCCATCGAAATCATGCAGCTCGTCGAATCGACGCTCCAGGGCGAGAAGGTCGCCGAGGAGACGTGGGAAGGGATGGTCTTCGGCTTCGGGGAGAACGTTACCGGCTCGCAGTGGGCCTCCGTCTACACCGAGATCGAGCGGCGAGGCGGAAGCTGGATCGTCACGAAGATCGACCGGATGACGACGCCGATCGACGCGGCGCGCGAAGGGCTCGTCCGCGGCGCGTGAGCGTCACTCGTCGACCGTCAGCAGCGAGTCGACGACCCTCTGCACTGCGCTCCGCTTGAAGAACAGCAGCAGCGCGAAGGCGAACGGCACGAACGACGCG
>JAMPYE010000652.1 GCA_023700825.1 Thermoanaerobaculia bacterium
CCACGTTCGTCATGAGGCGGCGCAAGGTGTCGGATTCGACGACCGGCTTGAAGCCCCGCGGGTACGACGAGTCGGGATCACCCACGCCGAAGAGCTGCTCGAGCCGAGAGCCGCCGATACGGCGCGTGGCAAGGATCAGCTGGAGTGGATCCCGGGCGTCGACCCCGAGAACGGCAAGCCCGTCCATCATCTTCGCGAAGAAGGCGCGGCCTCCATCGAGGATCCGGTCCCGCATCTCGAGGACGGGACGCCAGTCCATCAGCTGCTGGTTCTTGCGTGCCCGGTAGACAGCCTCGGAAACGATCACGAGCGTCTGCGCGAGCTCGTCCTCGGTCGGAATCCGGATTGCCTCGGAAACGGGCGTCGCGTGGAGTGCCCCTCCCGTCGGGAATGCGAGTTCACGAAGCGCGGTGTAGTAGACGTCGTTGAACACGATCGCTGCGTTGCGGTCGAAGTCGTTCGCATCGAGCAGCGAGTTCGTGTCGCAGTGGGTGAACGACGGCGGGACCCGATTGATATTGATCTCCCTGAGCGCGAGGCCGAATGCCTGCTTGAGCAGAGGATCCTGGAAGGTGGAGCCGTAGCTCTGGCTGTGGGCACCCCCGGCGAGGTCCTCGACGACATACCGGTGGAAGAGGCACCAGCCCAGCGACGTGGCGAGGTCGTGGAATCCCGCGCAATAGCCGTCCTCGATGTACGACTCCAGGACGATCCCCGCAGACGCCTTCTCCGCGACCATGCCGATAGCCTCCACGGTGCGGGCCATCTGCTCCACGTCGTCGTCCCACAGCGCGTAGCCGTAGTTGTGCTGCGCCATGTTGCCGACGTAGCCAAAGCCCGCACGCAGAGCCGACTCGGTATTCACCAGTGCCGCGGGTGAGCCGAGGTTGTGGTCGTTGATGATCGGGGCCAAGTCGAGGTCCTGGGCCGCGCCATCCCAGTCAGCCTGGGTGTAGAGCATGAGGCCGGTCTCCTCGAGGCCGGAGGCGCGGAGGTCGGGCGGCAGGCCCATGCGGCGGTCCGTGATTAGGGAGACGCGGTCGAGCTCGAAGCCGAGCGTCCTTCCGCGCTCTTGGACGTATGCGAGTGCGTCGCGGGTGTCAGCCCAGGTCTTGTAGCCCAGGTTTACGTATGTGGTGATGCGGCCGGTATCGCGGCACTGTTCCTTCCAGGCGCGATCCGTGGGCACACCGCGCTCGCGCGCGTAGCGCAGCGTGACGTCAGGGATCTGGCGAGCGCGGGCGCGCCCTCGCTCCAGGAGGTCCATCCCGCGAGGCAGGTCTCGCGGAAGCAGCTGCTCACCGTCGAGCTGTTCGGTCATGGCCTCTCCTCGGAGCGAATCGGGACGGGGAACGCGCGAGCGATGCTCTGGCGCATCAGCCGCAGTGCGGCATCGGGATGTGTTTCGGCCAGGAGTCCAGCCGAAGCCAGGACGTAGGCCGCGTCTACGACAACCCGTGTCGGCCTCGGAAGCATCGCGCGGCGGCGGTCAAAGCCGTCGAGGCCTGGGTGCAAGTGGCCCGGCGCGCTGAATGCGTCAGGGTGCGCCCGGAAGATGCCACCGGTCAGCACCACTGTTTCGATCGCTCGAAGGTCACGGCCGGTCTGGCGGATCTCGGCTCCGGCCTGGGTCACTGTGATCCGCTCGCGGCCTGCGTGACGAACGACCGCAACGGCGATGGCGAGTCGTGCGAGCGCGAGATCGTCGGCGACGTCCTGCGCGGTTGAGGGCACAAACGCGGGATCCGCATGGCGACGCTCGGCAGCCTCCCGCAGACCGGACAGCTGCTCCGGTTCCAGAAGTCCAAGGTCACGCGCGGCTTCCACGAGAGACGGAGCGCCCCAGCGCACGCCCAGGTCGCCCTCAACCGTTCGAGCGGTGGTGCGCTGTGGAACGAATCGTGCTCCCCGGCGGGAGCGTCGCTGCTGCGCCCCGAGACTGGAGTACACGTCCGTGGTTGCGCCACCGACATCGACTACCAATATGGGCCCGGTGCCTCGCTCGGAAGGTGTGCCGGACGCCATGAGGTCGACGCCCGCAAGGACGGCCTCCGGCGTGGCGTGACGCACGATCGACGAGAAGGTCTGATCGGCGCTCAGGTGGCGACCGCGGATGACGTGCTCCAAGAAGTCCCGACGGATCGCGCCCTGCGCTTCCTCCACGGCAAGGTTGCCAATCTCGGGTAGCACGTTGGCTGCTGCGCGCCAAGTGAGGCCTCCTCGCTCCAGGATGGCACCAACCGCAACACGAGCGTCCGCGTTACCCGCGTAGATCACCGGCTGTCGCACGCCCGCCGCCACGAGTGCGCGAGCGGCGTCCACCACGAACGTCGCGTTGCCACCATCCGTCCCGCCGACAATGAGCACGAGATCGGCCGTGCTCCTGCCCAAGGTCTCGATTGCTCCGTCCGTCAGAGGGGCCGTGGCAAGGTCGACCACCCTTCCCCCGGAACTGAGCACCACCTCGCGGGCTGCCGCGACTGTCAAGTCGGGTTCGAGGCCGACCACGGCAATCTTCAGTCCGCCAGCCGCGCTGGAACATGCGCGCGTCTCGGACCCGCCGGAGGAGGCCGTCGCGGGACCGAAACGCGCGCGAAGAGAGTCCAGCGCCAGATCAAGCCCGGCCATGAGGTCGGAGTCGACAGTGGTTCGGTGCTGGGCAGTGCCGAGCAGGTGGCCACTCGCCGCATCGACAAGCGCGACCTTGGTGAAGGTGCTGCCGAAGTCAACGAGCACCATCGGCGTATCCATGGC
>JAMPYE010000062.1 GCA_023700825.1 Thermoanaerobaculia bacterium
GACGCGCAGCAGCGCCACCCGCGCGGCGCCGCCGGCGATCGGCTCGGAGGTCGCGACGACGCGATACGGCAGCCTCGTCCCGTTGGCGAGCTCGACTTCGTCGACGGCGCGGACGTCGTCGAGCGTGGAGGCGAGCGCGAGGGCGGTGATGACCGGCTCGAGCTTGCCTTCACGCGCGGCCGCACGGAGCGCCTCGGCCTCGAAGTATCTCGCGAGTGCGACCTTCGCTCCGTTGCGCCGCAGCTCTGTCTCCAGCGCCGTGCGATCCCGCGGGGGACGCGGAGCCCCCGCGTCGGTCGCGACGATTCCGTCGGGGTGGATGACGAAGCCGCTCGCCGAACCGCCCGTTCCCGTTTCGGCGTCTCCCGGAGACGGCGAGCGTCGGAGCGCGGTGCCCGTGGCAAAGTTACGAAGCGAGGCTTCGGCGCGCGCGATGTCGTCAGCGGTCCAGGCGATCGTGGCGGTCGCCCACGAGGAGATCCTCACGACTCCCGGCCTCGCTTCGTGAACCCGGCGCCGGTCGCGCTCGAGGCGCGGCATCTCGCCGACGCAGGAAGAGAGCCAGACGACAGCCGCAACGATTGCGGCACAACTTCGCATCCAGCGCGTCTGCGAGAGCAGGTCGGACGGAACCCGATGGTCGGGCGTCACTTCGCGGAGAAGAGAAGGTAGGCAACCGCGACGGCGATCGCCACGATGAGGGCAATGCCGATGACCCAGCCGTTTCCGCCTTTCTCTTCGACAACCACCGGCTTCGGAGCGGGCGGAGCCGCCTCCGGGGGCGTTGCGTCGGCCACCAGAGTCTTTGCTTCTTCCATCCGCGGTGCCGCGTCGACGACCTGCGGCCTTTCGCCGGCCGCCTGGGGCGTCGCGTCGGGGGCCTCGTCGTCGTGCAGGACCGGGATCCGCTCCGTCGGCGCGTCGTTGTAATCGAAGTCGTCGTCGGAGACGGCGATCATCCGCTGGGTCGTGATCTCGCCCGCGTCGCGCATGTCCACTTCTTCGGTGGTGAGCTGCTGGCCGTCCATCGACTTCGCACGCTCCTCGCGTGCGGCGATCTCCCAGGCCGCGATCTCCTCGGCAGACGCCTCCTCGGCCCTCGCGACGACGACGGTGACGTTGTCGGGCGCGCCGCGCTCGAGGGCGAGCCGGACGAGCTCGCGAGCTGCATCTTCGATTCCGACCTTCGAGATGGTGAGGATCTCGTCGGACTTCACGAGGCCGTGAAGCCCGTCGCTGCAGAGAACGAAGGTGTCGCCGGGGCGAACCTCGAACGGCTTGGACGCGTCGATCTCGACCGCCTGACCGACACCCATCGAGCGCTGGAGCACGTTGCGCCGCGGATGGACTTCCGCCTCCTGCGTCGTGAGCAGCCCTTCTCGCACCATCGAGGCCACGAGCGAGTGGTCGTCGGTGAGCTGGGAGATCGCCTCGTCGCGAACGAGGTAGATGCGCGAGTCGCCGACGTGGGCGAAGTAGCCTTCGCGCCCGCGCACGACGAGCGCGGAGCAGGTCGTTCCCATGCCGCGAAGCTCGGGGTTGATCTGCGATTCGGCGAAGATCCTCGCATTCGCGCGCTCGAGCGCGCGGGTGAGCGAGGCCACGACGTCGGTGTCACTGTCGCGGTAGTACTCGTCCTTGGTGATCGTCGCCGCCATGCGTGACGCGGTCGCTCCTCCGCGATGGCCGCCCATGCCGTCGGCGACGACCATCAGCCGGCCCTTGTTGCGATCGACCTCGTCGGCGGGAGCGCTGAGGATGGAGTAGTCCTGATTCTCGGATCGGACCCGTCCGACATCCGAGAGCTGAGCGACGCGGACGACGAGCGCACCGCTCGTCGGTTCTGCAGGTGTCGGCTCGATTTGTTCAGTCATGTCGAGAGACCCGAATCAACGTCCGGGAAGACTCCTCTGATTCTACCGTTGGGATTTGATTGGACGCCAATTATAAACGAGAGTCGACCGCTCTTCGCCAATCTGTCTGCAGGCGGACATAAAAACAGAAGTGCGCCAGTTGAACGGGGTGGCTATAATCTTCTCGTTTCTCAGGCAAATCGATGGATGAACTCCAGCTTCACTACGTGGACCTCGGCGTCCCTCGCGTACTCGATCTGAACCGCGACTCCTTCGACATCGGTCGAACCGAGGGCAACGACATCGTCCTGAACCACCCGTCGGTGTCGCGCCGTCACGCGCGGCTGGAGAAGCGGAGCAGCAAGTGGTGGCTGCTCGACCTGAAGTCGACCAACGGCGTCAAGGTCAACGACAAGCAGATCACGGAATCGGAGATCACCCAGGGCGACCGCCTGCTGATCGGCTCGGTGCAGCTCGACGTCCGGACGATGCCGAAGGTCGACTTCTCCGACCAGTCGCTCTTCGACAATCCGAGCGGCACGGTCATCCGCCGCATCTCCGACTTCAACTCCGAGTTCGGCTTCGACGTCGCCGACATCGCCGCGAAGGCCCCGTCGAAGGACGCCCCGCCGCAGGCTCAGCGCGAAAAGATCATGGCGGTCCTCATCCAGGTCGCGAAGCTCCTGCTGCAGTACGAGGAGCTCAACGCCGTCCTGAACGCCGTCATGGACATCATCTTCAAGTACCTCCCGGTCGACCGCGGCCTCCTCATCCTGTTCGACGAGAGCGGCAACCCGGTGCCGAAGCTCACGAAGTTCCGCGAGGGCTTCGAGGGCCAGGACATCCCGATCTCGCGCAACATCCTGAAGATGGTCGCCGAGCAGCAGGTCTCGCTGCTGACGGCGAACGCGCTCGAGGATGCCCGCCTGCTCGGCGGGAAGTCGATCGCGATTCACGGCATTCGCTCGGCGATGTGCGTTCCTCTCTGGAACCGCGATCGCGTGATCGGCGCCGTGCAGGTCGATTCCCCGATTCACATCGGGAGCTTCACCGAGGAAGACCTCGACATGCTGACGGCGCTCGCGAATTTCGCCGCCGTCGCGATCGAGCGCGCGCAGCTTTCGGAGAAGATCGAGCAGGAGAAGAAGATCCGCGCGAAGCTCGAGCGCTATCACTCGCCCGGCGTCATCGACGAGATCGTCAAGGGCGCGATCACCGCGATCGACGAAGGAGAGGTCAAGAGCGCCGAGGTCTCGATCCTCTTCGCCGACATCTCCGGCTTCACAACGATCTCCGAGACCAAGCGCCCGGAAGAGGTCGCCGAGTTTCTGTCGCACTTCTTCTCGTGCGCGGTCGACGCGATCTTCGCCCACGGCGGCACGCTCGACAAGTTCATCGGCGACGCGGTCATGGCGTTTTTCGGCGCGCCGATCGGCCAGGCCGACCACGCGGCGCGCGCGGTCCGGGCCGGCCTGACGATGCGACAGCTCGTCGAGGTCTGGAACGCCGATCGCGCCACCCAGGGGCTCCCGCCCGTCCGAATCCGCGTCGGAATCAACAGCGGTCCCGCGGTCGCCGGCAACGTCGGCACCGAGAAGCGCGTCGACTACACCGTGCTCGGCTCGTCGGTGAACATCGCCTCGCGACTCGAAAGCGGCGTTGCGAAGCCGGGCCAGGTCGTCATCTCGCAGAACACCTTCGACATGGTTCCCCGCGGTGAGTTCAAGGTCGAGTCGCTCGGCGAGTTCCCCCTCAAGGGACTCACGCAGAAGATGCCGGTCTACGCGGTTCTCGACGAAGCTTCCGCGACGGCTCCGGCTGCCTCGACGTCGAGCGGAACGATTCCGGCGGGAAAGACTCCGTCCTGACGATACCCGCCGGCACAACGAGCCGCACGGGCCCGTCCGCCATGCGCGATCGCTCCATCGTCCGTCTTCTGGCGCTGCCTGCGGCCCTGGTCGTCGCTGCACTCGCCACGCGCCTTAGCGTCGCGGAGGTCTACCGCGTTCCGTCCCGGTCGATGGAGCCGGCGCTCGCGCCCGGCGACCAGGTCGTCGTCACACGACTGCGCGGCGCGCTCCCGCGACGGGGTGACGTCGTGGTCTTCGAGGACGGCGAGGAGCGCGCCTGGATCAAGCGCGTGATCGGGCTTCCCGGCGACTCCGTCGTCGTCGAGGGCGCGCATGTCTCCGTCAACGGCGCGACGCTCGCCGAGCCATGGGCGGGCGAGGCCTCCGCCGACGCTCGCGCCACGCACATCGTTCCCGCGGGGCATTACTTCGTCATGGGCGACAACCGCGCAAACTCCGCTGACAGCCGCTCCTGGGGCTTCGTCGCCCGCGAGTCGATCGTCGGCCGTGCACGGCTGATCTGCTGGTCGCGCGCCGATCACGGCGCGATCCGCTGGGAGAGGCTTCTCTCATCCGTCGAGTGACCAATTGACTCGGTCGCCGTTCTTCTCTAACCTCGCGCCTGAGGAGGCCGTATGCTCATCCGCATGAACCAAAAAGGTGAAGGACGCCTGGGTTGCGTCTTTGGAATTCTCATCCTCGCCTTCGCCTGCTTCCTTGCCTACAAGCTGATCCCCCCCAAGATCCAGGCTGCCGAGATGCGCGACGTCGTGCAGGACGAGTCGCGATCGGCGAGCGGCAGGCAGGTCTCGGCCGTGAAGAAGGCGATTCTCGCCCGCGCCCGGGAGCTCAAGGTGCCGCTGGAAGAGTCGAACTGCAGCGTCACGCGTCGCGGCGACTACATCCGGGTCGAGATCGAGTACACCGTCAACATCGAGTTCCCGGGTTACGTCTGGCCGAAGACTTACAAGTTCACCGCCGAGAATCCGGTCTTCTGATCGCCTCTCCGGGCAGGGCACATGAAAAGCGGGCCGAAAGGCCCGCTTCTTCGTTTCGACTCGTGACGAGGAGCTCGTAGAGCTCCGTCTTCCGGATGACCCGGGAGAAGCGCCCCGCAGCCGGTCAGGCCGCGCGCTCGACCGGCTTGTAGAGCGAGTCGGTCTCCACCGGAACGCGCTTCGCGTCGCGGATCAGCCTCTCGAGCCGCTCGCGCGACATGGCCGTCGCGTCGGTCTGCGCCCCCGCCATCCTGAAGATCCGCTCGTCGACGATCGTGCCGCCGAGGTCGTCGGCGCCGAACGACTGCGCCACCTGCGCGACCTTCTCGCCGATGCCGATCCAGTACGCCTTGATGTGATCGATGTTGTCGAAGAGCAGCCGCGACACTGCGATCGTTCGAAGGTCGTCGAGCGACGTCGCCTCGTCGACCGAGTTCTCGTAGACGGTGTTGTCCTTGTGGAAATGGAGCGGCACGAAGCAGTTGAACCCGTGCGTCTCGTCCTGCAGCGCCCGGAGGCGAAGGATGTGGTCGACCCGGTGCTCCGCCTTCTCGATGTGGCCGTAGAGCATCGTGCAGTTCGTCTTGATGCCGAGCTCGTGGCAGGTGCGCGCGATGTCGATCCACTGCTCCGCCGTCATCTTGTGGTCGCAGATCTCGTCGCGGATCTCGGCGGCGAAGATCTCGGCCCCGCCACCGGGGCACGAGTCGAGGCCCGCCGCGCGAAGCGCGAGAATCGTGTCGCGGATCGACTGCTTGCTGATCTTCGCGAGGAACTCGATCTCGACCATCGTGAGCGCCTTCAGGTGCACGCCGGGGTACGCGCTCTTGAGCTTCGAGAAGAGCTCCGTGTAGTACTCGAACTTGAGCCAGGGATGAAGCCCCCCGACGATGTGCAGCTCGCGCACCCCGTGCTCGATCGAAGGCGCGACCTGCGCGACGATCTCGTCGGGCGAGTAGGTCCATCCGCCCTCGGCCTTCGGCCTCACGGCGAACGCGCAGAGCTTGCAGCTCACGACGCAGACGTTCGTGTGGTTGACGTAGCGGTTGACCGTGAAATGGGTCCGGTCGCCGTGGCGCGCCTCGCGCACCTGGTTCGCGAGCCGTCCCACCGTCAGCAGGTCGCGCGTGTTGAACAGCGTGACGCCGTCCTCGAAGGTCAGCCGCTCGCGCCGCTCGACCTTGCCGGCAATCGGCTCGAGCGCCGCGTCCGAGATCAGTTCCATCATGAGTGCACCTTCCGCTCGATTGGCCCGAACAACGGCATCGGGAGATACGTTCCCGGGGGAGGGAGTGCCGGAACACATCGAATGCTGAATGCTGAATGCAGAACGAGGAACGCAGAAATGGAACCTGCCGGGGGATTCCATGGAGCGTGAGCTACCGCGGGAGTCTGCCGCGTTCTACATTCTGCCGATCAGCATTCTGCATTCGATGGGTTACGGACCCGGTCAACGGCAGAGTCCCGCATCCGAAGCCGGGACGATCGGCAGGAGCTCGACAGGAAGACTCGGAAAGGCCTGGCTCAGGACGCGACGGTGTCCGCTCGCCGCTCGCCGGAGATCCTTGCCAGTTCCCACTCCGCGTTGTCGCCCGAGAACAGCGCCACCCGCGTGTTCTTGTATTCGCGCGTTGGGAAGAGCGTCCGGGTCTCGGTGATCCCGGTCGAAGCCGAGACCTCGCGGACGATCTCCTCGCACTCGTCGACCGAGCGGGTGTGGATCGTCGCGAAGAGGTTGTAGGGCCAGTCCGGATAGGTGGGTCGGACGTAGCAGCGCAGCACGGCCGGATTCGTGATGAGGCCGCGGGCGAACTCGTCGACCCCGTCCTCGGGCACGGCCCAGACCGACATCGCATTCGTCTGGAACGGGTTCTTCCTCTGCTGAACGGTCGCGATCAGACGGCGGATCTGGCCACGCTCGCGGAACCGCGAGACGGCCTCGAAGAAACGGTCCTCGGGCAGGCTCGCGCGGCGCGCGAGCGCGTCGAAGGGACGCGTCTGCAGCGGGAGCTCGCTCTGCAACAGTTTGACGAAGTCGATCTCCTCGGGATCGAGCGGGGGGCGCTCCTCCGCGTCCTCCGCCTCCCCTTCCGGCGCGAAGAGCCGCAGCGTCGGAAAGAGCCGCGTCGCCTCGCAGCCCGCTTCGGCCGCGAGAACCTCGACCGTCCGCTCCAACCCGAGAGCAGTGTCGGGCGGCAGTGCGAGAGAAAACCAGAGCGAGTAGTCGTGATTGCGCCTGTAGTTCTGGAAGACGCCGGGATGGAGGTTGATCGTCGCCGCGGCGTGATCGACCATCTCCTCGCGCACGCGCGCCGCGACCAGGCACGTCCTGTACCCGAGCGCTCGCGTGTTGAAGACGACCGAGATGCGCCGGAGGATGCCGGCGCGCTTGAGCTTCTCCGCGCGCTTGAGCACTTCCTTTTCCGACATCTCGATCTGCTGCCCGATGACCGCGTACGGCGTCGAAGCGACGGGAACCTCACCCTGGAGAGCGCTCAACAACTCACGGTCGCGTTGATCGACTTCCTGCATGAGTGTCCCTCACGGATCGATTTCTCAACTCGGGTCTGACGGAATTCTATCGTGAGAACAGGGGCGAGAGTACAAAGAACATACGCGCCTCGTCAGCCTCGAGATCCGGTGAGCCCCAGGCGGGGGAACTCCTCGGGGCGAAACTCACCCCTGTCCTTGCGCAGCGCCCACTCGAGGTGTCGCGTCGCCGCCGCGATCACTTCGCTGCGATCGACTCCGGCGTACGACGCGTCGATCGCGGAGAGCTTCGCGAGACCCGACCTGAAGAGCCGTCCGGCGGGACGGGGCGAGCCGCGCTCGACGTGAAGATACGCGGCCGCGAGCTGGATCATCCCCTGGACGAAGAGCTTCTCCTCGCCATTCGCGATGAGCCACACCTTCTCCCAGGAGTCGTGGGCCTCCCAGAACTCGAGCCGGTTGAAGAGCTCCACCCCCTCGCGAATCTTCGCGAGACGGGTTTCGACGTCAGCCTCTTTGGATAGCCTCGCAGATAGCATTCGTGAACGCCGATGTCGACGCCTCTCCACCCAGGTCCCTGGTTCGTATTCCGCGCTCGAGCACGTTGACGAGCGCGTTGTAGACGCGCGTCGCGGCGTCGCCCTCGCCGATGTGATGCAGCATCAGCACCGCCGACTGCAACAGCGCCGTCGGGTTCGCCTTGTTCTGCCCCGCGATGTCGGGCGCCGAGCCGTGAACCGCCTCGAACACCGAGCCCTTCTCGCCGTGGTTCGCCCCTGCGACGACCCCGAGGCCACCGACGAGCCCCGCCGCGAGATCCGACACGATGTCGCCGTACAGGTTCTCGAGCACGAGCACCTGGAACTGATTCGGATTCGTGACGAGCTGCATGCAGAGGTTGTCGATGATCCGGTCGTTCGTCTTGATCGCCGGGTACTCCTTCGCGACGTCCTGGCAGCAGCGAAGGAAGAGCCCGTCCGAGAGCTTCATGATGTTCGCCTTGTGAACGGCGGTGACCAGGCCGCGGTTGTGGGCCTGCGCGTACTCGAAGGCGAACCTCGCGATTCGCATCGACGCCTTCTCGGTGATGATCTTGATCGATTCGACCACGCCCGGGATGATCTCGTGCTCGATGCCGCTGTAGAGCCCTTCGGTGTTCTCTCGAACGATGATCAGGTCGATGTTCTCGTAGCGGCTCGGAACGTTCGGGAGGCTCCTGACCGGGCGAAGGTTCGCGTAGAGGTCGAGCGCCTTGCGCAGCCGCACGTTCACCGACTGGAAGCCCTTGCCGACGGGCGTCGTCACCGGGCCCTTGAGCGCGACCTTGTTCCTGATGATCGAGTCCAGGACCTCGTCCGGAAGCGGATCACCGTGCACGGCAATCGCCTCGGCGCCCATCAACTGGCTGTCCCAGTCGATCTTCACCCCGGTCGATTCGATGATAGCCACGACCGCCCCGGTAACCTCGGGGCCGATTCCATCGCCGTGCAGCAGCGTAATTGTGTGAGCCAAGGTCGTCTCCTTCGTGCGCGTTGCGCCTCCCGCGGAGGGCGAGGCATTCGTCTATCCGGACTTGAACCGCCAGGGAAAGTGCTCGCGGATCTCGGGCCACTCTCCGAGCTTCTCGACGCAGTCGCGCGCCGTTTCCAGCGTCGGCCCGACGTACTCGAGGTAATGGCCGCGACCGTAAACCACCGCCATCCGCGCAAATGTTCCGACCGCCTTGATCGACCGCTGCAGGAGGCTCTCGAGGTAGCGCCGGCCGAGCGCTTCCCGGTCCGCACCGAGAATGTTCGCCCATCGATCGAGGAGACGGCCCTCCTCGTCGCACCCGATCGTCTTCCAGACCCCCCGGTCGCGCGCGAGCGACGCGAGGTCGTAGGTGTCCGGTCCCATGCGGAGATCCTGATAGTCGATCACGATAATCTGATCATTATGAATATGAATATTTTGACCATGATAATCGCGATGGCATAAAACATATGGATGATGCGTCAATTTCCGGGCGAGCCGCGTGAATGCCTGGCGCAGCGGAAGAATCACGCCGTCGTGAGCGACTCCGGCGAACTGCATCACGTAGAACTGCATCGTCATCTCGAGCTCGGCCCCGAACTTCTCGGCGTCGAACGCGGGGTTGATCGACTCGGCCGCGCGCGCCCCGCGCAGCTCACCGAGCAGGCCGACCGCGGCGTGGTACCGCGCGATCGCCGCGGCGCGATCGCGCGCGAGCAGCGCCGTGAGGTTCAGGTCGCCCGCGTCTTCCTGCAGGATCGACCGCTCGGACCACGCGAGAATCCGGGGCACCGGCAGATGCCCGGCGAGGGCGTCGTGCGCGCGAACGACGCGATCGACGTCGCCGCGGATCTCCGGCGGGTAGAAGGAGAGAATTCGCGTCGCCTCGCCCGGCACGCTGATGCGATACCAGCTGCGCGCCGACGCGTCGCCGGCGATGCGCTCGGACGCCCAGTCAGAGCGCCCGAGCCAGAGGCCGAGGTCTTCAGCCGCTTCGGCTGGAACGCGCTCGCTCATCGGCGTAGCTGCCTTGATTCGCTCAGAGGCGGAAACCGAAATGAAGAATGTCGAATGAGGAATGGAGAATGAAGAAACGAGACCGCCGGAGCGTCGGCACTTCGCAGTGCGAGGACGCATGGGGTTCTTTCTTCATTCTTCATTCCTCATTCTTCATTCGACATTTCGGTTTCCAGTCCGACACGCGGGACGAGCCGCTACTTCGGTGCCGGGCCCTTCTCGCCGTCCTTCGCCGCGCGGACGGTCGCCTTCTTGATCGAGACCGGCTCGAGCGCCTGATCTCCGCGAGGGCCGCCCTTCTTGCCGGCGACGATCTTGTCGACCACGTCCATTCCGGAGACGACCTTACCGAACACCGAGTACTTGTTGTCGAGCGCGCCGGCGTCGTCGACGCAGATGAAGAACTGGCTGCGCGCGCTGTCGACATCCTGCGAGCGCGCCATCGAGAGGATGCCGCGCGCGTGGTGCACCGTGCTGAACTCGGCCTTCACGCCTTTGCCCGAGCCGCCCTGGCCCCAGGTCGACGGATCGCCCGAGCGGGTGTTCGGGTCGCCGCCCTGGATGACGAAGCCGGGGATGATCCGGTGGAACTTCGTGCCGTCGTAATCGCCGTTCTCGGCGAGGTCGATGAAGTTCCTGACGTGGTTCGGCGCGACGTCGGGATAGAAACGGATCGAGATCGTTCCGAGGTCGGTCTCGAGCTCGACGACCTTGTCGACGTAGTAGGAGTCGGGCTTCGCCTCCTCCGTCTTCGCGACGGCGGTTTCGGCCGCGGGTGCAGCCTCTGCGACTGACGACTCGGTCGCGGCCGTCGCGGACTCCGCGCCGGTTGCGGGTGCGGCACTCTCGGTCTCGGCCGGGGCGGCGCATCCGATCAGGGTGATTGCGAAAAGAACTCCGATGAAGAGCTTGCTGCGCATGATTCCTCCAGAGATTTGCCGACGAATCGGCCGGATTGGCGTCCGCATTCTACAGGAGGAATCGGGCGATCAGCGCAGGGCGGGGCCGACGGGAGAATCGGGCGCGCGGCGCAGCTGAATGTTGCCGCTGTCGGCCGCGATCGTCATCACCGGACCGCCGCCGTTGACCTTCCCGGTGGCGTGGACGCGCATCCGGTCTCCGACGCGCTCGCGCACGATCGTCAGGCCGGGAAAGTCCGACTCGACGCGGTTCGCGGCGTCGGCGTCCATCATGATCGTCGCGTCGACGTTGAACTTCGCCGTCCTGCCGATCTCGAGTAGCACATTGCCGCGCGCGGTCCGAAGCTCGGAGGCCTCGCCCGCACCGCGGGGATCGAGCTTCACGCGAATGTCGCCCGACCGGGTGGACACCGCCACGCGGCTCGACGAGTCCGAAACGGCGACGTCTCCGCCAGCCGACTCGATGGTGAGCGGCCCGCCGGAGTACCTGACGTTGACCGAGCCGCCGCCCGTGTAGACGCGGCCGCCCTTCTTCGCCGAGCGCACGCTGACGCCGCCCGCGAGCGTCCTGGCTTCGAGCGTTCCGGAGATCTCGCCGAGGTTCACCGGACCGCCCTGCGATCGGACGGTGCAGTCGCCTGCGACCCTGCCGAGCACGACCTCCCCGCCCGCGGCGAGGATTCTCGCGTACCCCTCGATCTGCCCGACGAAGACGTTCTCGCCGAGGTGAGCGACGTACTCGTAGTTCCCGGCGACGCTCGATTTCCTCACGACGAAGGAACGGGCGCTGGGCGGCTCGATGAGAAGCGTCTGGACCACGCTCTGGTAGACGCCGCGAATGTCGTCCTTCTCGGCGACCGCGGGCCCACGCGGCGCCTGCTGCTGCGGCGCCTGCGGCAGCACCGACGCCGCGAGCGAGCGGGCGTTCTCGAACGGCAGCAGATAGATGCGCCCGGTAATCGTCGACGCGCGGATCGACGCGGGACCGCCGCCGTTGACCGACGCCTGGAACGTTCGCTGCCCCGATTTGTCGATCGCGCGACCCTTCACCGGGAATCCGGCCATGATGTCGCCCTTCATCGTCTCGGCGTACCACTCGAACTTCGACGCCTGCGGCAGGCGGATCTCGATGTTGCCGTTCACCGACGAGAACTGGCTCCCGGAGACAGGCCGCTGCGAAAAGCTCGCGAGCACGTTCGCGTTGACCGTGTCGACCTGGACGAGACCCTTCGCGTCGAGGATCTCGACGCTGCCTCGCCAGTTCCGCACGTAGAGCTTGGCGCTCATCCCCGACACGCGCACCTTCTCGGCCACGCCGGAGATCAGGTTGAGCGTCGTGTTCGCCGGAACCGTGACGACGTAGTCGATGCGCGCGAAGGCGCGCGCCGCGTTGGCCAGCCCCGTCGACTTCACGATTCGGTTCTCGGCGCTGCCGCCGATGTTGACGACCGCGCCCTTCTTGAGCGCTTCGAGAGTCGCGTCGTCCGCCGCGCGGAGCACGCGCGTCGTCTCGACGACGACCTTGTCGCCGCCACCCGTCACGATGATCGAGCCGATCGAGTTGTCGATCCAGAGGATCCCTCCGGGGCGCACCTCGACCGTGCGGGTCGACTTGTCGCTGTACGACTTCGGCAGCTTGTTCGCTTCGGCCGCACCGGCCGGCGCCGAGCCGAGGATCGCGATCGCGAGCGCCACGGCGCCCGCGCTGTTTCGTGCTCGTCTCATCACAGGTTCATCTGGCTCAACGCCTCGGCCGCCTTCACGCGAACGAAGGGATTCTCGTCGCTCTGCGAGGCCTTCTTCCGAAGAGTCTCCACCTCGGCCGGACCGAAGCCGTTCGGCCCCGTTGCGAAGTTCGTCAGCGCCTCGATCGACTTGATCCGGACGTCGGGGTTCGGATCGTTCTGGAGCGCGTCGATCAGCGCCTGGCGCGCCGTCGACGCGGCCGGGCCGAGGCTCGCGGGAGAGAGCGAGCGAAGCGTTTCGACTGCCTTGAGCCGGACGCCTTCGTGCGCGTCGCTCCGCAGCACGTTCGCGAGCGCCGCCACGATCTGCGGATCGGTCGTCTCGCCATTGGAGTACGTGTCGCGCACCCACTGCATCGCGTTCGAGCGCGAGCTCGTCGGGTGGTCCGTGTCGCCCAGCACGTAGGCCGCGAGGTTCACGAGGCTCCGGTCGGTCGGTTTGCCCTGCACGGTGACCTTCTGCGTGAAGTCGAACGTCATGCCGACCTCGCCGGGCTTGTCCGCGTTTTCGATGAATCGCACGTTGGCGATCGCGGGGCTTCCCGCGATCTCGGGAGAGAGCTGGTCGGCCGCGACGAGCGTGTTCTCCGCGATGCGGAACTGCGCGACGGGCGCGGCGGAAGCCGAATCACCGGCAGCCGGCGCGCTCACCACGCGAGTCGAGCCCGCGAAGTAGGCGCCACCCGCGATCACGGCGATCGCCGCGGCCTGGGCGAGGCGCCGGAACACGGGACGGCGCGTGAAGGGGACGACCACGGCGCGGCGCGGCGCGACCCCGTCCATCCGCCCGACCTCGTCGAGGAACCGGTTGCGAACCGTCGGCGGCACGGGACGGTCGGGCGCTTCGGCGAGAAGCTTCCAGGTGTCGCGTGTCAGCGTCCACTCGGCCTCGCACGAGGTGCACGATTCGATGTGCTGGTGTGCGCGTTCACGCTCGCCGGCGGCGAGC
>JAMPYE010000653.1 GCA_023700825.1 Thermoanaerobaculia bacterium
ACGGCGCGCTCGCTCCACACCAAGTGGGAGGAGATCGACGTACTCCGTGACCTCGAAAAGGAGGGAGAGGACGTCACCGGCGATCTCTCGGCCGCCGTAACGAGCCTCGAGAAGGAGCTCGGAGAGGTAGTGCTCAAGATGAAGCTCGCGGGCGTGCATGACGACCGCGACGCCATCGTCTCGATCCACCCGGGCGCCGGCGGAACCGAGTCGCAGGACTGGGCCGAGATGCTGCTTCGCATGATCCTGAGGTACTGCGAGAAGCACGGGCTCGAATCCGAGGAGCTCGAGTACCAGGCGGGTGAGGAGGCGGGCATCAAGAGCGTGACGCTCATGATTCGCGGCGACTACGCCTACGGCTATCTCAAGTCGGAGCACGGCGTGCACCGCCTCGTCCGCATCTCGCCGTTCGACGCGCAGAAGCGCCGCCACACCTCGTTCGCGTCGGTCTACGTCTACCCCGACATCGACGACGAGATCGAGATCGAGATCAACGACAAGGACCTTCGCATCGACACATACCGGTCGTCGGGCGCGGGAGGGCAGCACGTGAACGTCACCGACTCGGCGGTGCGCATCACCCACCTGCCGACCGGCCTGGTCGCGACCTGCCAGAACGAGCGAAGCCAGGGGCGCAACCGCGAGACCGCGATGAAGCTCCTGCGCTCGCGCCTCTACCAGATCGAGCTCGAGAAGCGGAAGGAAGAGCAGTCGAAGCTCGAGGGAGTGAAGAAGGAGATCGGGTTCGGAAGCCAGATCCGGTCGTACGTTCTACAGCCGTATCAGCTCGTGAAGGATCTCCGCACGGGCTACGAAGTCGGCACGCCGCAGGCGGTGCTCGACGGCGACCTCGACGGCTTCATCGAGGCGTATCTCATTCAGCTGGCGAAGGCGGCGCAGGCGGGCACGTGATCCGATGAGGCTTGCGTACATCAGCCCGCTTCCGCCGGTGAGGTCGGGTATCGCGCACTACTCGGCGCTGCTGCTGCCGGCGCTCGCGGAGAAGTTCGACGTCGTCGCGGTCGTGGACCAGGACGAGGTCGTTCCGCTGCCGGTCCCGGTGATCCGGGGCGACGAATACGAGCGGCGCGCGGGAGAGTTCGACGCGGCCGTCTGCCAGCTCGGCAACAACCGCCATCACGAGCTCGCCTGGAAGCTGGCAAGCCGGGGCGGCGCCGTCGTGGTGCTGCACGACATCGTGATGCATCACCTCCTGGTGGAGATGACGCTGGCGCGAGGCGACGGGAAGTCGCTGAGAGAGGCGCTTTCGTCGATGTACGGTGACGCCGGAGCCGCGATTGCCTCCGCGCGCGTCCACGGGATCCACGACGATCTGCCTAACTTTCTCTATCCGGCCTCCGAGGGGCTCGCGCAGCACGCACGTCACGTGATCGTGCACAATCGCTGGGCGGCAGAGCAGCTTCGGGCGAACGGAGTCTCCACGCCGATCACCGTCGCGCCGCACCCTTATGCCGAGAGGCCGGCTCCCGATGACGGTCTGCGCCGCGCGATCCGGCAGCGTCTCGGTTTCTCGCCGCAGCATCGCGTCATCGGCGCGTTCGGGTTCGTCACGCACGCGAAGCGGCCCGAGGCGTTGATGCGTGCGTTCGCTTCGGCGAGTCGCGAGCGCGACGATCTCCGGCTCCTCTTCGTGGGCGAGCCGTCGCACAACGTCGATCTCGAGGCGATGGCCGCGGCCGCCGGCGTCGCTCGCGACCGCTGGGCATCGACGGGATTCGTCGCTGACGAAGAATTCGATCGTCACATCGCGGCGGTCGACCGCGTGGTGAACCTGCGCTATCCGTCCGCGGGGGAGACGTCCGGCCCGCTCGTGCACGTGTTCTCGACCGGCCGTCCGGTGGCGGTGAGCGACTACGCGCAGTTCGCCGATTTTCCGGGGGCGATCGTCACGCGGATTCCGTTCGAATCGGAGATCGACTCGCTCGCGGCCTTCATGCTCGCCGAGGTCGACGTGAAGCGTCTCGGCGAAGCGCAGCGCACATGGCTCCGCGCGACGAGTACGCTGCAACTTACGGTCGAGGCGTATTCGCGAGCGCTCGCGGAGGCGGCCGCGCCGCGCTGCGAGTCCACAGCTTCTCGCACGATGCCGCTGCCCCTTTTTCCGCGTCTCGCCGCGTCGATCGAATCGATCGAGCGTCTCGATCGGTCGACGGTCGTGTCGCTGCGCATCGTGAACGAGGGGGACGCGACGATCCCGTCGATCGTCTTCGGGCAGCCGCCGTTCGTACTGTTCGCGCGTGCGCTGTCGAACGGGGCGAATGTTGCCGCCGCGTCGGCGGGACTTTCGCGCGACCTGGAGCCGGGCGGCTCCGCCATCGTGCCGATCGTCGTCGAATGCGCGCTCGACCGATTCACCCTCGAGCTTCGCCACGGCCTCGGCGGGGTTCCCGACGTCGAGCGGCCGGCGTTCTTCGTCCGCGAGGTGGTGGCTTGAGACGATTCGATACGCATGCGATCGCGCGCCTCCGAAAGGAGCTGAAGGCGCGACCGGCGGACCGGATCGAGTTGCCGCTCCTCAAGCGCGCGGCGGTCATGATCCCGCTCATCCCGGTCGATGGCGGCTGGCAGATTCTCTTCTCCCGCCGCTCGCCCGAGCTTTCGGTGCACAGCGGGCAGATCTCGTTCCCCGGCGGCGGCGTCGCGAGAGGGGAGTCGGATGCCGACGCGGCGGTTCGCGAGATGGAAGAGGAAGTAGGCATCGATCGATCGCTCGTTGA
>JAMPYE010000654.1 GCA_023700825.1 Thermoanaerobaculia bacterium
CGACCGGGTTTTCGGTCGGCCACCGGGGGAGCGGGATTCGAATTGAAATCGGCGCCGCATCGCGGCGCAAGACGAAATCAACCGAGGTGTTTGTCGAGAAACTCGATCGCCCGCTTGCAGGCGAGCGCTGCCTCATGCTCGTTAGGTGATTGCAGCGGGTCTCGTTCAACGCGAACTCCACAACTACATGGATCCCGGTTCGTCCGGCCAAGTTTGGGATTTCCGGCTCCAGCGCTCCGGGTCGCGCTTACTGCGAACTCGAAGCTTCGCCCCCGCGACCGACCACGCTGCTCGTGACCTTCTCTCGTCCGCCGCTCGGTGACGTGCCTGACTGCAGCCGCCGGGTGAAGGCGACGTCGGGTCGGAAGTAGAACGACTTGATGGGGCAGCGCTCGACACCCTCGCCACGTCCGCACATCGGCTCGATGAACCGGCCACCGTGTGTCGCCGGCTCGTCGAAGAGCGTTCGTAGCTCTGATCGGAACTCCGTGTAGTCGTCCCCGTACCAGATCTCGCGAAGCGACTGGCGATAGATGTTTCCAAGGCTCTTGCCCTGGAGGATGCAGCACGGAGCGACGTCACCGTTCGTGCGGACGACCAGTGCGTACCAGCCGATGATGCACGTGTCGAGGAACTCGCGCGTCAGGCGATCCGAGAGGCTTCCGAGTCGCATCCAAAGGAAGTGCGACAGGTTCTCGGTGAAGCCGACGTCCTTACGCGAAACGAACCGTGAGAGGCGGCTGCCGATCGGTCGCAGCGCGCGCTCCTTCGACAATCGGCCGACGATTGCGTCGAGCCCCGGCCTGATGTCCTGCTCGAAGCTTTCAATCGACGTGATCCGGCGGAACTCGTCCTCGCGGACCACTTCTTCGTACAACTCCATCATCCTCGCGCTCTCGGCCTCGGACATCTTCTGCGCGTCAGCGAGAAACGCCAGCCCGTTGAAGATGATCGAGTCGGCCCCGAGCTCGCGGGCGAGCGAGTACATTCGCGGAATCTGTTCGAAGTTTCCCTTCCAGACGAGGAACTGCACATTCAGCCGCGGAAGACTCGATCCGAGCTCCTGTTTGACGACCTGCAGTTTCCGGACATTCTCCAGGACACGGTCGAAATTGCGCTCTGGAGTCTTCATCATCTCCGCGTAAGACGCCGCGGAGGCGGTGTTGAGGCTGACCGTGATCTGCTGGCAACGCGCTGCCGCGAGCAGCCGGATGTTCGGCTCGGTGAGCAGGACTGCATTCGTCGTGACGTTCTCGATCGGAATGCCCGACGTCGCCACGGCCTGAAGGAAGTCGCCGATCCTGCGATGGAAGAGCGGCTCGCCGCCGCCGGAGAGCCGGAGCGAGCGAACGCCCATTGCCTTCATCTCGGCGAGAAGCTCGGCCCACTTCGAGAGGGGGAGCTCGTCAGTTCCCCGAATCGACGCGGTCGAACAGAAGAAACAGTCGATGTTGCAACGGTCGGCCGGATGGATCTCGACGTGGTACGGGCCTCCGAGCGCCGATCCGCTCGCAATCCCCTTCAGGATCGCGTCGCGGTCGCGTCGCGTCAAAAAGTTCCATCCAAGGCGTGACATGGGCTCGACCTATTCTCTCATTGCGCGCCTGACGCGGTGATTCCCGGGTGCGGCGTACCTGCCAGATGACACGGGGCGAGCGGGCCGAATTCCGTGCGGTCGCGGCCCACAAAGAGCGAATGCCGCTCCAGCGAGCGGCATTCGTGACCTTCTGCGAGCGATTCGAGCGCGGCGCGCTAGTGTGCCTTCGCCTTCTTCACTTCTTCGATCAGCGGCGGGAGGATCTGGAAAAGGTCCCCGACGACGCCGAGGTCGGCGACGCGGAAGATCGGCGCCTCGCCGTCCTTGTTGATGGCGACGATGTGCTTGGACGACGACATGCCGGCTAGATGCTGGATCGCGCCCGAGATGCCGATCGCGATGTAGAGGTTCGGGCTGACCACTCGGCCGGTCTGTCCGACCTGGTGGTGATGGTCGACCCAGCCGTCGTCGACGATCGCGCGTGAGGCGCCGGTCGCGGCCCCGAGAGCGTGCGCGAGTTCGTGGATCATCGCGTAGTTCGCCGCTTCCTTCAGGCCGCGGCCGCCGGAAACGATGACGTCCGCGTCCGCGAGCGGGATTTCAGTCGTCTCGGGGACTTTTACCTCGACGAGGCGGGCCTTCGATTCGCCGGCGCTCCATGCGAGCGGCGAGACGTCGCTCGGCGGCCCGCCTGCAACTTCGGCCGGGAACGCGTTGGCGCGGCAGGTGGCGATCGCCGGAGTCGAATCGATCTCGACTGTCGCGAGCGCTTTGCCGGAGTACACGGGGCGGCGCGCGCGCAGCTTGCCGCCGGCCCATTCGAGTCCGACGACGTCGGAGGCGACGCCGGCGCCGAGGCGCGCGGCCAGGCGCGGCGCGAGGTCGCGCCCGGTCGAGCTCGCCGAGAGCAGCACGATCGCCGCGCCCGAGGCTTCGACCGCGAGCTTTGCGGCCGAGCTCCAGCCATCGGTCGTGTACGCGTCGAGCTGCGCGTCGGCGGCAACGTGGAGCTTCGCGGCGCCGTGGCTTCCGGTCTCAGCGGCGACTCCGGCTGCGGCCGCGCCGCAGGCGAAGGCGTGCAGCGAGCCGCCCGCCGCGGCGGCGAGCTTCTTTCCGATCGTCAGCGCCTCGCGCGACGACTTCTTCAGTTTTCCATCAGCTACTTCGCAAATGACGAGAACGTCAGCCATGTCAGCCCCTA
>JAMPYE010000655.1 GCA_023700825.1 Thermoanaerobaculia bacterium
TGGCGATCATCGGCATCATCACGTTCTCCAGAGCGGTGAACGCGCGCAGAAGATGATGAAACTGAAACACGAATCCCAGCGTCGTGCCGCGCAGCTTCGTCCGGCCGGGATCGTCGAGCGCCGCGGTGTCGACACCATCGATCAGGATGTCGCCGCTCGTCGCGCGGTCGAGGAGCCCCAGCAGATTCAACAATGTGCTCTTGCCGGAACCCGACGGCCCCATCAGCGCCGTGAACTCCCCCGCCGCGATCTCCAGGTCGATGCCGTGCAGCACCTCGGTGACCACCTCTTCGCCGTACGACTTTCGGACCGAGCGAAGCTCCACGAGCGGGCGCGCGTCACCCATAGCGGATCACCTCCGCGGGATCGAGCCGCGCCGCCTCGCGCGCAGGGCTGACGGCAGAGAGAATTCCGACGATCGTCGCGATCGCCGCGGAGCGAAGGTAAAGCAGGAGCGTCAGGTTCACCGGAAAGGTCGGCGAACCGTCGGGGTTGCTCGCGAGGTGCTGAAAGAAGAGCGCGAGCCCGGTCCCGATCAGCATCCCGAGGAGCGAGCCGACCAGCCCGAGCAGCGCCCCCTGAAGCAGGAACACGCCGACCACGCGTCGCGTCGGCGTTCCCATCGCCTTCAGGATCCCGATCTCCGCCGACTTCTGCACGACCGACACGATCAGCACGCTGGCGATGCCTAACGCGACTGCGACGACCACGAAGAACTGGATCATGATGCTCGAGCTCCCCTGCGATCGGAGCCCGATCAGCAGCTGGCTGTTGAGCTTCATCCAGCTGTCGGCGAGCAGCCCGCTCCGGCTCGCGATCGTCTGCGCGATCCTCTCCGCGTCGAAGATCTCTCCGACCTTCACCTCGATCGTCGAGATCCCGCCCGACAGGTCGAACAGGGTCTGCCCCGCGCGCAGAGACACGAAGACCCAGCGCATGTTGAGGTCGCGGTTGCCGACGTCGAAGATCCCGGAGATGAGGAACACTTCCTGACGTCCGTCCGGCGTCGAGAGCCGGAGCTTGTCCCCTTCGTTGACGCCGAGATCGTTCGCAAGCTCCACGCCGATTACCGCCTTGCCTCCCTCGACGTCGAAGTGTCCGGCGACGATCTTCGACTCCATGTCGATGATCCTCGCATAGCTTCCCGCTTCGATGCCGCGAACGCCGACCGAGCGGTTCGCGTTGCCGCGGAGAGCGAAGGCGGCACCGTTCACGACGGGCGCCGCGGCGGCGACACCATCCACGCGACGGATTTCCTCGAGCGTCTGCTGCCAGCGCAGGATCGTGCGCAGCCGTTGCGGCGGCCTGAGCATCCGAGCCACGACAACCCCTCCCGGAGCGCGGACGAGCTGGCGCACGCTCTCCTCCTGCGGCCGGACGACCACGTGCGGCTGCGTTCCGAGCGTGCGCTCGACGATCGAATCCTGGAGTCCTGTAATGAGCGCGGAGAGAAAGATGATCACCCCGACTCCGACTCCGATTCCCGCAAGGATCAGAAAGGTCTGACGCCGCCCCTCGCGGAGGAAGCGAATCGCGACGAGCCACTCGAAGGGCACCTCTATTTCTCCTTCGCGATGTCGGCACGATAGTGATTGCCGACCATCGCGAGCCCCGGCGCGAGCGCCACGATGTCGCCTTCCGCGAGCCCCTTCTCGATCTCGACGTACGCTTCACCGCGGAGCCCGATCTCGACCGGTTGCCTGCGCGCCTTGTGCGTGTGGATGATGACGACCCACGGCTCCGTCGCGATGTCGCGCACGGCGTCGACCGGAATCACGAGCGCGTCGCTCTTCTCTCCGACGATGATCTCGACCGAGAGCGTCATGTCGGTCTTGAGGTATGCGGGCGGTTTCGGGACACTCAGCTTCACGTCGAACGTTCCCCTCTGCAGGTCGACCGACGGGCTCACGTAGGAAACCTCCGCGTCGAACGCCTCGCGGGGGTACGCGTCGGCGGATGCCTTCGCCTTCTGTCCGACCCTCACGAGCGGCAGCGCCTTCTCGTCGGGCTGCGCGAGGAGCAGAGTCTCCTGCTGGAAGGCCATCACGAAGAGTGGCTCGCCCGCCTGGACTGCCGCGCCGGGCGCGACGAGCCGCGAGAGGACGACTCCGTCCGAAGGCGCGCGCACGGTCGCCTTGTCGAGGCGTGCCGTCGCGCTCTCGAGCGCGGCGCGAGCCTCGTCGAGCGCTGCGCTCGCGAGCCTGACCTCGTCGCCGCCTTCTCTCGTCGTGAGCGCGAGCGCCTCGGCCGAGGCGACGTCGCTGCGCGCGACCTCGACGGCACGCCGGGCCGTGTCGACCGCCGATTGAGACGTTACGCCTTCCGCGAAGAGGGCCTGCTGCCGCTTCCACGCGTTCTCCGCTTCCGCGAGAATCGCTCGCGCCCGCTGCAGCCCCTCGGCGTTCGCGCGCTCGGCCGAAGAATTCACGAGGCGCAGCCGCGCCTCCGACTGGCGGACGCGCGAGCGTGATTCGACCACCAGCGACTTCAGTTCGCTGTCGTCGAGCCGCAGACTCTCCGGGCCCGCCTTGACCTCGTCACCTTCTTCGGCGAGAACGTCGCGCACGACGCCGCCCATCGCGGCGCCGATCTCCGGACGGTAACGGGCGAGCACGCGCCCGTTCATGACGAGGGTCTCGATCACCGGCTTCCTCGCCACGTGCGCGGCGGGAACGCTTCCGCCGATGAACAACCGGATCGCGACGACGACGGCGCATCCCGCCA
>JAMPYE010000656.1 GCA_023700825.1 Thermoanaerobaculia bacterium
CGAAGTCGGGCTGCTGGAATTGCACGTTGCTCAGGTTCACGGCGACGCGCAGCCGCGGGCTCGACTTCTGCCACTCCGAGACGCGCAGGCACGCCTCGCGCAGCACCCACTCTCCGATCGGAACGATCAGGTGGGCCCGCTCGGCCGCCGGGATGAACTCGTCCGGCATCACGAGCCCGCGCTCGGGATGATTCCACCGCACCAGCGCCTCGAGCGCGACGACGTCGCCGCTGATCGAGTCGACCTGCGGCTGGAAGTGGAGGACGAACTCCTGCCGCTCGATCGCACGGCGGAGGTCCCCTTCGAGGGTCATTTTCGCGATCGCCTTCTCGCTCCCTTCGTGGGTGCAGAAGACGAAGCGGTTCCGCCCCAGCTCTTTGGCGTGGTACATCGCGATGTCGGCTTTGCGCAGCAGCGAATCGCAGGTCGAGCCGTCTTCGGGATACATCGCGATGCCGATGCTCGCGGAGATGTAGATCTCGCGCCCTTCGAGCAGGTACGGTCTCGTGAGGGTCGCGAGGATTTTCTCCGCGACGGTCGCGGCGTCGAGGCTCGAGTGCATCGCGCCGGCAACGATCGTGAACTCGTCTCCGCCAAGCCGAGCCACCGTGTCCTCCGGCCGCAGAGCTCGCTCGAGACGGAACGCGACCAGCTGGAGAAGCTGGTCGCCGACCGCGTGGCCGCGCGTGTCGTTGACCGCCTTGAAGTTGTCGAGGTCGAGGAACAGCAGGGCGACCTGGCGGCGGCTCCGGCTCGAGGCCTCGATCGAGGCCTCCAGCCTCTCGCGAAAATGCTCGGGATTCGCCAGGCCGGTCAGGCTGTCGTGGTAGGCCTGGTACGCGACGCGCTCCTCGGCGAGCTTGCGCGCGGTGACGTCGAAGATCGTTCCTTCGATGACCGGCGCCCGGCCCGGCTGGTCGTCGATCAGGCTCAGGTTTTCGACGACCCAGATCGGCGACCCGTCAGCCTGGCGGACCACGATCTCGACGTTCGAGAGCGTCTTCTCCGAACCGAGACGATCGTAGAGCCCGTCGCGCTCGTTGAGGTCGAGTGACGGATCGACCCCGGAATCGGCCAGAAAGCGCTCGCGTCCCTCGTACCCCAGGATTCTCGCGTAGGCGTCGTTGCAGTCGACGATGCGCCCGTCGAGCGTCGCGCGAAAGATGCCCGCGAGGTTCCTCTCGAAGAGCATGCGGTATTGCTGATTGAGGTCCCGGAGGGCGGAGAGGGTCTCGTGCTCGAACGTCATGTCGACGATCGTCCCGCGCGTGGAAACGACGCGTCCCGCCGAATCGCGCAGCGCCGTCGCGGAGAGGCGCGCCTGGATGCGCTTTCCGTCCTTTCGCACGAGTGTGTACTCCACGTGGCGAACCTCGCCCGTGGCTTCGAGGACGCCCATGTTCCGGTCGAACGACTCGCGCTGGTCGGGGACGACGAGATCGCGCAGCGAGCGCTTGCCGACGAGCTCGGTGTACTCGTAACCGAGCATCGCGAGCTCGGCGTTGTTGATTCCGAGATAGATCCCGTTCGCCGCGAGGCGATGGAAGCCGATCGGCGCGTTCTCGAAGAAGTCGCGAAAACGCGCCTCGTTCTCCTCGAGCCGCCGCTCGGCCTCCGCCTCGGCGGTGATGTCCCGGATCACGCCGATGAACTCCGACCCGGAGTCTCCCACGTACTCGCCGTACGAGATCTCCAGCTGGACGACGGTTCCGTCCTTTCGCAGGCCGGGGTACCGCACCGTGCGCCTAACGTGCGTCCCGATTTCGAGGTGCTTCCGAAGCCCGTCGCCGTGCCGTGACCGAAGATCGGAAGGCATCAGCATTTCGAGCTTCTTCCCGACGAGCTCTTCGGGTTGATACCCGAAGAGCGTGGTCACCGCCGGATTCGCCGAGAGAATCGTGCTCGCCTCGTCGATCGTGACGATGGCGTCGCTCGCCGAATCGACGATGTGACGGTATCGGATCCCTTCCGATGCGCGGGTGCCGCCTTCTCCTGCCAGGTTGCCTCCGGGCCCGACCGGTGGTTGATTCCGGGCTTGGTCTGCTTTTCGGTCCAATATCGATCTGCTTCTGTGATCCAGCGCACGAAAAGTGGAACTGGATCCGGATCGTATCAGGTGCGACGACGCGCCGGCAGGAGCTCTCGTGGGGCCTCAGCGTGTGCGCAGCCGGGATTCACGCTGCTGCGCCGGGCGCGCGGCATCGCGATATACCAGCCCCGCGACGAGGATGAGCATCGATAGCGCGGGCTGCGAACTGCGATGGAGCGTCCAGCCGATCTGCCCGGCCAGGTTTCCGGAGCCGCGCAGGTAGTCGAAGGCGAAGAACAGGGCGAGCGCCGCGACGGGCACGAGGAGCGGAAGCAGGGCGGCGATGCGCCGCCGTTGCACCGGCAGCACCGCGACGATGATCGCCAGCGGGATCAGCCAGCTCAGGCCGAAGGTGCCGGCGGCGAGGTTCTCGGGGAAGGCTCCGAGGAGGGTCGTGACGTGGTCCCACTGCAGGCGCGCCAATTCGCCGTGGGGTCGCTGTCCGACGTTCGCCCCGCTCGCAAGCTGATATCCGAACCGGAGTGCGACGGCGACCGCGGGACCGGAGAGAAGAATTGCAGCACGCCGCGTCGCGGGACGGGCCCCCTCGCCGAAATCGCGAAGGAAGCCGCCGGAGACGATTGCCGCGATCGCGACGAGCGCCTCGACCCTCGTCGTCGCCGCCCCGAACAGCA
>JAMPYE010000063.1 GCA_023700825.1 Thermoanaerobaculia bacterium
CGACACGTGCTCGCCGACCATGAGTGAGTCGAGCGCCGTGGCGAGCTGCGTGAAGTAGCGCGGATCGAGCGACGGCTTCGAGATCGCGGCGAGCTTCTGCGTGTCGGCGAGATGGAAGAGGTAGATGTAGGCGTCGAAGTCGTCGTCCGAGGCCTCGCGTCCCAGGTCCTGCGTCTCGGAGCGGATGCCGTAGAGGAGCGCGGTCGCGAGGTCGTGCGGGATCTCGACCCCGGCCTCCTTGAGATAGCCGGTCACGATCGTCGCCGACGCCCCGAGCCCCTCGCGCACGTCGTAGAAGCGCGCCTTGCGGGTCGCCTCGCGCAGCGGGTGGTGATCGATCACGATGTCGGGGACGCGGTCGTCGGGAATCGCGCTGTTGCCCGTGTAAGGCTGGGCGTCGATGAGGGCGAAATGGCGGAAGTTCGCGACATCGAGCTCGGAGATGTGGCGGATCCCGAGATCGAGCGTCTCGACCATCGCCCGGTTCTCGGCGCGGCCGATGATGCCGCTGTAGCCGACCGTGACCTCCAGCCCTCGAGCGCGCTCGAGCAGCAGCGCGACACCCGCCGCACTCGCGATCGAATCGGGATCGGGATTGTCGTGCGTGAGCACGAGCAGAGGCCCCTCCCCGAGATCCAGCTCGAGCAGCCGCCGGAGCGACTCGTTCATGATGGCCGAGTCTACCATCCCTCGGGGGAGCGTCAGCGACGGCCGTGCTCGTCGAGGGGGCCTCACCCCCGGCCGCGGAAGCGGCCGCGTTCTAACGAGCCCCGCCCGTAAGGGCGGGGTTCCAGCGCGCGGAAAATGGCGCGCCGCGGCAGCGGCGCCTTCTGATGCGCTGCGCGTCAGCACGGCGCACTCCGGCTCACGCCGCCCGCGCCGCTGACGCGGCGCACTCACTTTGTTGCACGAAACCCGCCGCTTACGCGGCGGGCTAATCAGAAACGGCCGCTTCCGCGGCCGCAGCGATGCGTCGTCCTCGGGTCACAGCCGAAATATTACGCACCTTCGGCAGCACCAGCGGCCGCGCCTTCGGCCGCGGAAGCGGCCGAAGCGTCGCCTTTGCCTCTAAATCCGAAATCCGCAATCCGCAATCCGAAATCCCCTACAGCTTCCCTTCCCTCACCGCCCACGCGTACGTGTCGCGCAAGCCGTCTTCCAGCTCGATGCGCGGCGCCCAGCCTAACGCCTGGATTCGGGAGACGTCGAGGAGCTTGCGCGGCGTGCCGTCGGGCTTCGAGGTGTCGAAGACGATGCGGCCGGGATAGCCGGTCACCCGCTTCATCGTTTCGGCGAGCTCGGCGATCGTGACGTCGCGGCCGCAGCCGACGTTGATCGTCGCCGCCTCCTCGTAGCGGTCCAGCAGCATGACCAGCGCCTCGGCGAGATCGGTCACGTGCAGGAACTCGCGCCGCGGCGTCCCCGAGCCCCAGACGACCACCTCCGGCGCGCCCGACAGCTTCGCCTCGTGGAAGCGGCGCATCATGCCCGGCACCACGTGCGAGTGCGTCGGGTCGAAGTTGTCGTTAGGGCCGTAGAGGTTCGTCGGCATCGCCGAGATGAAGCGCCTGCCGAAGTCGCGGTTGTAGTACTCGCAGAGCTTCAGCCCCGCGATCTTCGCGAGCGCGTAGCCTTCGTTCGTCTTCTCCAGCGAGCCCGTGAGGAGCGAGTCCTCGTGGATCGGCTGCGGCGCGAGACGCGGGTAGATGCACGAGCTGCCGAGGTAGAGCAGCGTCCCGACGCCGGCCTCGGCGGCCGCGTGAATCGAGTTCGCCGCGATCATCAGGTTCTCGTAGAGGAACGCGGTCATCTCGCTCGAATTGGCGACGATGCCGCCGACCAGCCCCGCCGCGATCACCGCGACGTCCGGACGTTCCGCGGCGAAGAAACGCCGCACGTCCGCCTGCTCGGTGAGATCGAGCTCCGCGCTCGTCGGCGTCAGCAGCCGCGAAAAGCCCCGGTCCGCGAGCGCCCGAACCAGGCTCGACCCGACGAGCCCGCGCGCGCCGGCAACGAAGATGCGGTCAGAAGGAGAAAGCATGGGGGAAGGATAGATTAAGTTGAGGGCCTGGAGGGAAACGGGTGAGGCGATTTCGGATTGCGGATTTCGGATTGCGGATTCAAAGGCAAGAGCGGTGGACGCGCGGATTGTCATCCTGAGAAGCGAACCCGCGAAGCGGGCGAGCGACGAAGGATCTCGCAGGGTAGTACGGACGCACAACCGGGCGCGACCTCAGCGGGCTTACGACTCCAGCAGTACCAGCCTGCGAGGTCCCTCCTCCCTCACCCGCTTCGTCCCGCTTCCTGGGATCGGGACGACGAACCGAGCGGCCAACGCCGTCACATCCAAAATCACCTCAACCCCGCCGAGGACGAGCGCGAGGAGGGCGAGGCCCTCTTAAGGGGCACATTCAGCCTCCTGTCCGGCCGCGGCCGCTAGCGAATCTCAGAGCCTGAGTCGATCGATCGCGTCACCCAGGCAGCGCGCCGCGGTCGCGCGATCGGGGAAGAGATCCGTTCTGTTCGCCAGCGTGTCTTCGATCTCCTTGACCGTTCCCCCCCGCTGGACACACTCCAGAATCGCGAGTTCCCTCCTGGCATCCAGGCTCATCGCCGGCCGCGCCGCGTTGCCGAGGCGCGCGACTGATTCGGGAGCGGCGATCAGACCGTCGAGGGTCGAGTGCGAAAACTGAGCTCTGGGAGTGTCCTTTCCGGCGCCGAAGACCGCGACGCTCCAGGCGACGAACGCGTCGTGGTGCCGGATCCGAACGCGCGTCCGAACCACATCGCCCTCCGCCACGTCGACGGGTGAATCGATCGCGAAAAAGGCTTGCCCGCGATCGATTGCCGCATCCGAGAGCGGAGAGTTCGTGACCGTTACCGATGGCGAGAGCGCTGCACGGAACCAGCACGCGATTCCATGAAGCGTGCCGGCGCGCCTGACAACCAGATCAGCCTTTCCATCCAGCAGCGGGCCTACTGGTGCGCCGAGCTCGATCGCGATGCTCGAGCGTTCGTCGGTCAGGACCTCCCCGCGCTCGAGCTTCACCCACTGCTTGGAGTTGACGGCGAAGCGCCTGACGGACGCCATCGAAATCCCCGACGGGCGCGCGCTCCAGGCATCGATCTTCGCGTAGACCTTCGACGACTCGATGCCGGCGACATAGATCCCGAGCCCGAGCGGCATGAGGATGCCGTCCGGGCGCAGCAGCCTCCGGCTCGCGTCGTCGTAAACATCGAGAAGTCCGGCCTCCCACCCCATCGGATCGAGCTGATCCGAGACGATGAGATCGAACCGCTCGGAAAGGTCGAGCTCGAGCGAGTTACAGCGAATGTGCTCGATGCGGCCGGCGACGGAGTTCTCGCGCGCGATCGCGCGTGCCAGCTCGATCGTCGGCTTCTCGTCGATCGCGACGACCTGCCCCGCGCCCGCGTCGAGCGCCAGAAGACCGAGAATTCCGGTGCCGCAACCGAGGTCGAGCACGCGCTCGCCTCCGCGCAAAACCTCATGCAACGCGGCGCGCCAGGCGTCGCTCCGCCGGATGTCGTTCACGTACGACGAATGTTCCTGGATGACAGAGTGGGACATGGCAGCAGTG
Source organism: Thermoanaerobaculia bacterium (assembly GCA_023700825.1). Lineage (GTDB taxonomy): Bacteria > Acidobacteriota > Thermoanaerobaculia > Gp7-AA8 > Gp7-AA8 > JACPDH01. Next base: position 3,600 of record JAMPYE010000063.1, read on the forward strand.
TCGGCCTTCAGAGTCTACCCGCGCGAGGCCGTGCCGTCATGTCAGCCGTCACGCGGAAAAGACTCGTCACAAAGCCTCTGCGGCGTCGTGCGAGACCATGTCCGCAATCTTGCCGAGTTCGCCGTAGCTCTTCGAGTACCGCAACACCCTCACGATTCCGGTCGTCACGAGCCGCTCGAGTGATCGGAACTCCTTCGCAAGCAGCTCCCTGTTGTGGAGATTCCCGCGAAACACAGAACCGGCCAGCGTGAGCATGGCGTCTTTCAACGAAGGGATCTCGATCGTCGGAGCCCTGCCGACGGGGCCAGACGCGATAATGAAGATGCGCCCCAGCGCAATCGGCGCGGGGGTTGCGAGCCCGACACCGGGAACGGAGCACTTCTCCGATGAGTCCATCAAGCCCACGGGATCGATGGTCGGGAAGATCTCGCAAAACGAGTCGGGCCATAGCCTGAGCCCGCTGTGGCACGGCGTCAGACACGGAATCTCATCACGCCACTCGACCAGAGCACCGTCGTCCGCGAGAAACTCGCGTCCGCGTACGCGGGACAGGTACGCCGCCATCGTTGACTTGCCGGCGCCCGAGGGTCCGACGAATGCGATGCAGGAGCTTCCGCCCCCGACGACGGAGGCATGCAGAACCAATTCACCGGTCAACGCGAGTGCGATGGGAATGATGTTGTTGGTCAGAGTGTGGGCCAGTTGGTCCTGAGCTGTCGCAGGAGGGGCCTCAAAGGAGATCGTTCGCTGATCGGGCGAGATCAGGAACCGAATACCACCCGGGTAGGCAACGAGCACGTCATCGCGATCGCGCCAGCCACTCAGGCTGATGGCAGCATCGTCACCCTCCGGTGCGTGCGTCCAATCGGGGGCGGGCACTACCGAGGGCGGGGTCGAGACAACGACCCACCGAGGAGCTGCGGAGTCACTCCCGGGCGCGAGAAACGCGATGTCGAACGGGAACTGTATCGGCTTTCCAAAAACGAGACGCGGGCTATACACGCTGTCGAAGGGTCAAATTACGCCCATTTTCATCGCCATGGAGCCGTCAGCATCGAAATTACTGCCGTTGTTGCCCTGGGTCAGCTTCGCGACACTTCCAAGCAGAACGACGCGAGGTTCCACGTACGTGTTGCGACGATCCTTCTCCTTGGGGCCGGTGTCCGTTTCGGTCTTCATCGACGTATTACCCTCTGTCTCAGGCATCCACAAGTCTCGCGCCCGCGAACTCGTAAACTCGCCCAACACACGAAAATGCTAGCACACAGTGCTGGTCGCCTCACCCTACCTTTGGGAAGAGTCGATTCAGCCAGGCACAGACCGCCAGCGACTCCCAGAACTGCCATCCCCATTGCGTCATCGCCTGCGGGTCGCGTCGCAGTGAAGCAAGATACGTCCTAAGCTCCCCGTCGAGGACGCTCGTCTCCACCCAGCGATCCAGAACGCCCAGCTCAAGGCTGTCGTCCACCACTACCTGAAGCTCACGGTTGAACACGACGCCGAATTCTGCCTTGGTCGTTCGTGTCCTGGTGCGTTCGGGGAGAATTCCGCGCATAGCCTCCCTCACCACATAACGGTCAATCCCTAGCTTGCTTCGCTGCTCCTGCGGGACGCTGATCGCAAACTGCACAATTCTTCGATCGAGGAACGGGAACCGGAGCGCGATTCCCCGTCGCGCTGCGCTTCGCTCCACGCATTCCAGAGTGTATTGGAGCCACGGCGCGGTGGCCGATTCGTGGGTGGCGAGGCGCGTGGCCGTCCTGAATTCGTGCGGCTGCCGATCTGATGTGCCATCTCCGGACGCGAGAGTTGACGTTGCAGGCAGAATCCATGGAACGCCTCGCGGCGGGCGAACGCGTCGCCAAATCGGGCGCACGAGCGTGCCCATCCACGTTCGTGCCAGCAGGTCGCGGCCTCCCAGAAACAAATCGCCGGCATCGAAATCCCGGAACCATCGACGAGCCTCCGCGCAAGCAAGCGCTTCCAGTGCGGCGGAGCGATTCCACACAGCGTCGAACAGATCGTCGCCGCCCAGACCTGCCAGGAGAATTCGTATCCCCGAAGATGTGACCTGCCGGTACACGCCATCGTGCATCGCTCCGTTCGGCGCATCCGGCACATCATGAATACGGTCGATCTCCCCGTCCAAGTCGTCCCGGGTGCGGGGCGTCGGGGTGAACCGATGCGACTTGACGTTGGCGTGTCGAGCCACGAGGTCGATCTCCTCGGACTCGTCGCACCGGAGCCCGGGGAACACGAGAGAAAACGCCTCGATGGAACGACCGAGTGCCGCGGCCGTACAGACAATTGATGAGGAGTCGAGCCCGCCACTCAACTCGGCACCGCAGCGCTCACCCTCCGGCAGCCGCGCCTTCAAACTCTCTCGAAGAAGATCGAGGAAGTGTCCGGCGTATTCGCGATCCGTCTGGTAGCGAAGCGTCGACGAAACATCGAAGTCGAAGTAGCGGCGGACTGATGTGGATCGAAGGCTCGCGACGACGAGGTGTGCCGGCGGCACCCGCATCACCCCGCGATAGACCGTTTCGTCCCGATCCTGCATCGAGGCGACGAGGTACTGCGCCACCTTGCGCTCGTTCACGACGGGCCGAAACGATGGGAGGGAAAAGATGGCGCTCATTTCCGACGCGAAGAATAGCGTCGTTCCGTCGTCGTAGTAGCAGAGCGGACGAACACCGCTCACGTCTCGCGCCAGCAGCAGCGTTCGCTCCCCGGGGTTCCAGACAGCGAACGCGAAATCGCCAAGGATGTCGGGGAGGATGCGTTCACCGAAGCGGGCAAGAAGCGCGGCAACGAGTTGCTCCTCCTCCGGGCAGTCCTCGGCTCGCGTGCCGAGTCGGTCGAGAAGTGCGCTCCTGTTGTCGATGCGCCCATCGAATGCCACGAGTGGAGCGTCGACAGTGGCAGCTTCCGGCGGATGGCCTCGCATCGCCGATGCCGGCCTCATCCGGAGTGTCGCCAGGCCGGCCGGACCGTTAGTCCGGTACGCAATGCCAGCCTCGGCGCGGTGCCCAAGGGAGGCGGCAAACCGTTCGAGAAGGGCGCGATCGCAAGGGCGACCGTCGAAATGAAAGAGCCCGGCAATTCCGGCCATCGAAGTGGTATCCGCTCGCGAGCCGCGATCAGCGGTCGCCGACTCCCGAGTCAACGCAAACGATGAGCTTCTGCTCCAGCATCTCGCCGAGAATCCTGATGAGATCACGCTCACAGCGCTCACTGCTGACGTCGTACGATTCGACGATCTGATCTCGCAATTCCGCGACGCGTTTCGGGCCCTGAATGAGGCTCCAGATCTGTAAAGCAACCCCCTCGAGCCCATAGTAGGTGCCAGTCTGGAGTTCGAGAATGACCGTATCGTCGCCGAGCCGCGCCGACATCTGGTCGTCGGAAGCACGCACGACGCTGTCCAAGGTAATCGCCTGCGGCATTCCCGCATTATGCCTCGGAACGAAGCGATCTCCGAGCCGCAACGCCGTTTCTCTGCGACACGATCCGAGGTGCACGGGGCTCCGCGTGCCGAAGCCGCGACTTCGTGCCCGTCGGGATGCAAGCATCCTGACCACCATGCGCCAGCCTCCCGACCTGCATTCGAGCGATTGGACGATTTGCCCTAACGAGTTGCACTGGCGTTTGCGAAATCCGTGCCGAGCGCATTTGCTGCAGACGCAAAAACGGACCGCAAATCGAATTGGCGGCGGCGCCCAGGTCCCTGGCGGGGATTGCACATCGGGTTGGCGACTGACACTCCCGCCGGCCGAAGCCTCGGCCCGGCCTTACCTCTCCACCCCCGCCTAAAGTTCATGTTTTAGCTGTGACCCAAATCCCTGCGTCACTTGTGGCAGCGTGACGAGACTGTGTGGCGCAGACACTCTTGTCTGCGTGCGGCGCGAAGCGCCGCATCGGGAGAGTGGCGAGGCAACCTCGGAAAACCGGTCGCCTTCGGCGACGCGCAGGCAGGAGTGCCTGCGCCACATGCCTCCCTCACCCGCTTCGCGGGATCGGGACGACAAGCCGAGCAGCCACCGCCTCTAAATCCGAAATGCGTCTCACCCCGCCTGCCGTTCCTCGAAGCCTACGCGGAAGTGCTTCAGGAAGACGCCGCTTCGCTCGCAGATCTCGGCGAGGCGATCGATGTTCTCCTGCGGGATCTTGTCGGACGCGACGACGACGCCGCGGACGGCCTGTACGCCGAGCAGATCCTCGAGGCGGTCGACCGAGCCGAACACCGGGTAGCCGGCGACCATGCGGCCGAGCTTGTCGTGGTCGTCGTCGAGGAAGCCGATCGGGCGCATCGCGAGATCGCTGTTCTCGAGGATCTCGCGCACCGCGAGCGAGCCCGCGAAGCCGGCGCCGTAGATCAGGATCGGCTCGCCCGCCGTCTCGCGCTGCGCGCGGTGCGACCACTCGCTGAAGACGCGGTACGAGGCGCGCATCCCGGCGAGCATCGAGGCGGCGACCAGGAAGTAGGTCGCGTAGAACGTCGTCGGCAGCGGCTGGGTCCAGGCGAAGCGCGAGAAGACGAAGAGCGCCGACGTCGAGAGCGCGACCCCCGCGATCGTGCGCGTCACGTCCGCGATCGTCGCGATCTTCCAGGCGCGGCGATAGAGCCCGAGCAGGTAGAAGGCCGCGAGTGTCGCGATCGGCAGGATCGCGAGGAGCCGCTGCAGCTTGTACCGGTCGAGCCTCAGCCCCCAGTCGTCGTACTTCAGCACCCACGCGATGTAGAGCGCCGAGATCGACAGCACGATGTCGGCGAAGACGATGAAGAGCCCGGTGCGCAGCACCGGCACCTCGTAAAGGCGGAGCATGTCGCCGCGGCGGATGACCGCGAACTCCTCGTAGCCGAGGCGCGCGAGACCGACGAAGCCCGCGGCGATGATCGTCATCAGCAGCACCGCCGCCTGGCGGTGCGACAGGAACATCGAGCCGACGCCGATCGCCGCGAGCAGCAGCCCCACGCCGTGGAGCAGCATCACCGCGCGACGATGGTTGAGCCCGAGCTTGAGCAGCCGGTGGTGGATGTGCTCGCCGTCCGCCTCGAACACGCCGCCGCCGCCGATGTGCAGCAGCCGGCGCGAGAGGCGTCGCGCCATCGAGATCAGCGTCTCGGCGACCGGCAGCCCGAGCACGACGAGAGGCGCGAGGATCGCGAGCCCCGTCGTCAGCGTCGAGCCGCCGCGCAGCGCGAGGCACGCGAGACAGAAGCCGATCGCCGTGGCGCCCGAGTCGCCGAGGAACGTGCGCGCCGGGTGCAGGTTGTACGGCAGGAAGCCAAGGAGCGCCCCGCCGAGGATGAGCGCGACGAGCGCGATGTCGTAGCGGCCGACCAGCACCGAAACGCCGGCGAGGCTCATCGCCGATATGAGCGCGAGCCCCGCGGAGAGGCCGTCGAGCCCGTCGACGAGATTGAACGCGTTGGTGACGCCGACGATCCAGAGGATCGAGAGCGGAAGCGCGACCCAGCCGAGCGTGACCGTCGCGGCGAAGACGTGGACCTCGGGGTTGATCTGGATCCCGAAGGCGACGGCGATGCCGGCGCCGAGGAGTTGCACGAGCGCCTTCGGAAGCGCGGGAAGCGGGCGGAGGTCGTCGTAGATCGAGACGAGGAGGATCGGGATCAGCCCGAGCGTCAGCCCCAGCGCGAACTCCTCGGTGATCTTCGAGAGCTTCTGCGCGCGGACCGCCCAGAGAACACCGGTCACCAGCGCGACCGACGCGATGACGGCAAGCCCACCGAGGCGCGGGATGTCGGAGGAATGGACCTTGCGCGGCCCGGGGTGGTCGACGGCGCCGAGCGTCGACGCGAGTCGCATCGCGAGCGGCGTCAGCCCGAAAGCGATGAGCGCCGCGGCGAGGGCCGGGAGAAGGAGCGCGAGGACGTTCATGCAGGTCTTGTCCGGCTCGAATGGAGGCGCACCGCTTCGATCGAGCGGGTGGAGACACCACGGGCGCCAGTACGCCGCGTCGTCTTGACTACGAGAAGTCGGGGCCCCGCACCGTCGCGGCTCCCCGCCCCACCCACGCGCCCATCGCTCATAGATGCTGCTCCAATAAGCACAAAGAGTGTAACACCGGCACGGGAGCGGGCTCCGTGATCGAAGGATGGGGGCGGAGGGGGACGATTTCGAATTTCGGATTTCGGATTTCGGATTTGCTCCGCTCGCCGGAAACTCACGGTTCGATCGTCGCTCTCAGGCAGGTGCCCCATGTGGCGCAGGCACTCCTGCCTGCGCGTCGCCGGCGGCGACTGGTTCTCCGAAATTACCGCGCCACCCTCCCGATGCGGCGCGCCGTCCCGCTCCACGGGACAGGCAGGAGCGCCTGCGCCACATCCGCAAGCCCTGCGGGGGGCGATCCCGCGCAATCTCCTGCCTTTGACTCAACCTCCGAAATCCGCAATCCGAAATCCAATCCCCTACCTTCCCCCCTTCCCCACCGCCCGCCTCCCGTACTTCATCACCAGACGGAACGGGCGCAGCAGCGGAAAAAGAAAGCGGAGCTGCCGTGGAACGGAGAGTGCCTCCCAATCGGTGACGCGCGGAGCGAAGAGCGCCTCGAGCGGAACTCGCATCGCGTCGAGCGGGCCGTCCATCAGCTGCATCGTCAACTTCGCCTGGGGCCACATACCCGGCTCGTCGTGCGGTCGCGCGAAGATCCGCTCCGCGATCGCGCCGGCAATCCCGGCGACCCCCGCCACGTCGTCGAAGCGATCGCCGCCGAGGCGCTCGCCCATCAGTCGTTCGACGAGCCGCAGGCCGAGCGCCACACGCCGCCGTGCGCGGAGCGCCGCCGCGTGCGCGGCCACGGCGTCCCAGTCGACGTCGTCGCGCGCGGCCACGGCGCGGAACGACGCGGTCCATTCGAACCGCTCCCAGAAATGCTTCGCCGCGTGGACCGCGAGATAGACGACGAGCTCCGTAAGGCCGAGCGTCGGCACGACCACCGTGCCGCACGTCACCTCGCGCCTTCCGGCGAGGGCCTCCTCGGTCGTCAGCGGATACGCGCCGCCCCAGCTGCCGAGGGCCCAGTGGAGATCGACGGTTGCCGCGCCGCGGACCAGCGCCCACTCGTTCATTGCTCCGGGGACGTCGGCCCAGTCGGCGTCGCGCAGCGGGAGCATCGACGTGAAGCCCTCGGCGCGCAGGAGCGCGAGCGTGCGCGCGGCATCGGCCTCCCGCACCAGGACGTCGACGTCGCCCGCGGGCCGCAGCCCGACTTCGCCGTACGCGTCGACCGACAGCGGGACGCCTTTCACCACCAGCCACTCGATCCGCTCGCGCGCGAACAGCTCGCGGAGCTTGCCGATCTCACGTTCGACGATGAGCGACCCGACCACCGCGGCGCGCGTGCCGGAGAGCAGCGCGTCGATCGCCTCGCGCGGAGCGTCCGTCTCCTTGAGATGCCGGAGGAGCAGCGCCGCGACGCCGTGCATCGACGCCAGTTCGACGACCGAGCCCCAGTCCGTACAGTGCGCAACGAGCTCGCGCGCCGTCGCGCGCTGCGCCTCCGTGAGCCGCGGCCGCGCGCAGAGACGCAGCAGCTGCCCTTCCGCGGAATCGATCGCGCACGCAGCCGTCATCCGCCGAACGTTACCAGATCGGCTGGCTTCGCCCGGAGGCATTTCGAAATTCGAATTTCGAATTTCGAGTGGCGGAGATCCCGCCCCGGCGGGGCGACGGACAATAGCCGGTGGCAAGTCCCGCGGAGCGGGACGCCGCCACCGGGACGAGCGCGCGTCATTGCAGCGCGCCCCGGGAGGGGCGCCGGAGGCGGGACCCCGCTCATCCTGCGCCCCTTCGGGGCGCACGAATTGAATCCGACCTGATCCGGTGGCGGCCCCCGCTTCGCGGGGTTGCCACCGGCTACGCTCCGTCACCCCTGCGGGGTGACGAACGCCCGCGAAGACCGTACTCCCACCGCCATCCTTCTTCGTACCGGCGACCCGGCGTGCCGTACGCGAGCCCGCGAGCCAGCCCGGAGTACTCAGCCGGAATCGCTTCTGGTCGACACTGGTTTAAACTGGTCGGACTGGAGGATCGTTGATGAGCGAGATCGGAGCCTACGAAGCGAAAACCAACCTCTCGGCCCTGCTCGGGAGAGTGGAGAAGGGTGAGCGTTTCGTCATTACGCGGCATGGGAAGGCCGTGGCCGAGCTCGTGCCCGTGGGCGGGCGAGACGCCGAGAAGATTCGCCGCGCGATCGGGAAGCTTCGCGAGTTTCAGCGCGAGCACCAGCTGGGAGCGTCGGCCCGCTCGATGGTGCAGGAAGGAAGGAAGCGCTGATGCCATTCGTCGCCGACTGTTCGGTGACCATGGCCTGGTTGTTCCGGGACGAAGCGACGGAAGCGTCGGATGCGCTTCGCGAGTCGTTGGCCGACGATCTCATGATCGTCCCGGCACTTTGGCCGATCGAGGTGGGCAACGTGCTCCTCGTCGCCACACGGAAGGGACGAATCTCGCGGAGCGAGTGGCCTGGAATCCGGAAAGCCCTCGAAGCGCTGCCGATCGAGGTCGATCCCGAGACACCGGAGCGGATCCTGGCGCACACGCTTCCCCTTGCGCACAAACACGGCCTTTCGGTCTACGACGCAACCTATCTCGAGCTGGCGCTTCGCCTCGCCCTTCCCCTCGCGACGTTCGACAAGCAGCTGCGCGCGGCGAGCCGGGCCGCGAAGGTCGAGCTGCGCGCGTAGCCCGCTCGACGCACCGCGTCGCCGCCACAAGCGCCCGGCCGCTCCCCCCGATCCCGAGCCCGATCCCGGCCTCTCGTCTCCCCGCCTACTCATCGCCTCTCGCCTCATCGCCTCCCGCCTAAAACCAAATGAGCGGCTCCCGTCTTTGACTCTAAATTCGAATTTCGAAATTCGAAATTCGCAATCCTCCTCCCCCCCCATTCCGCTAGCCTCCTCCCGTGCCCCGCGTCATCCTGCTCAACCAGTACTACGCCCGCGACGAGGCGGCGACGGCGCAGATGCTGGCGGACCTCGGCGGGGGCCTCGCGGCTTCCGGCTTCGCGGTCACGGCGATCTGCTGCGACCGCTCCTACGCCGACCCGTCGCGCCGCTACCCGGCGCGCGAGACGATCGACGGCGTCGACATCCGGCGCGTGCGCACGAGCGGTTTCGGCCGCGCCTCGAAGCTCGGCCGCATCACCGACTACCTCACCTTCCTCGCGGGCGCCACGCTGCGGCTTCTCACCGCGCCGAAGCCCGACGTCGTCGTCTCCCTCTCCACCCCGCCGATGGTCTCGCTCCTCGGCACCTTCCTGGGCAAGCTGCGCGGCGCGCGCACGCTGTTCTGGAGCATGGACGTCTACCCCGAGGTCGCGTACGAGCTGGGAGCCATAAAAAAGGCAGCCTCGTCGGCCGCCTCATGGCGTGGCTCGCACATCTCACGCATCGCCTCCCCGACACCGTCGTCGCGTTAGGCGAGACGATGAAGGCAAAGCTCGAAGCGGGCGGAGCCCGGAACGTCGTCGTCATCCACAACTGGGCCGACGGCGACGCCATCCGCCCGATGCCG
>JAMPYE010000064.1 GCA_023700825.1 Thermoanaerobaculia bacterium
AAGGGATATCAGCAACTCGTCGACGAAGGGCTGGTCGAGACGAGGCGAGGTCGCGGGATGTTCGTGAGGCCCGGCGCGCGCGATCAGTTGCTCGCGGGGGAGCGCCAGAAGTTTCTCGAGGAGCAGTGGCCCAGGGTCATCGCGACGATACAGCGACTCGGGCTCGCGCCGGACGAGCTCCTGCGGGCCGGCGCGACCGCGAAGCCGGCATCGGAAGCCCCGGACGATCGAGACGAGGAAGCGATCGAAGCCACACCAGAGGAGGAGCGCTGACACCATGGCATGCATAGAAGCGCGTGGCCTGCGCAAGGCGTTCGGCGCCACCATCGCGGTCGACGGCATCGACCTTCGCGTCGAAGAAGGCCGGATACTCGGGCTCATCGGGCCTAACGGAGCGGGGAAGACCACCGCGCTCAACGCGATCCTCGGCCTGACTCCGTACGAGGGCGAGCTGACGGTGCTCGGCCGCGATCCCTGGACCGAGCGCGACCTGCTCATGCGCGACGTCTGTTTCATCGCCGACGTCGCCGTGCTGCCGCGCTGGATTCGCGCCTCGGAGGCGCTCGATTACCTCGAGGGGGTGCATCCGCGGTTCGATCGCACGAAGGCGGAGGGCTTCCTCGCGAAGACCTCGATCGGGCGCAACAGCAAAGTCAGGCAGCTGTCGAAAGGCATGGTGGCGCAGCTGCACCTCGCGCTGGTCATGGCCATCGACGCGAAGCTGCTCGTGCTCGACGAACCGACGCTCGGCCTCGACATCCTTTTCCGCAAGCAGTTCTACGACTCGCTGCTGAACGACTACTTCGACCGCGAGCGAACCATCATCGTCACCACCCATCAGGTGGAGGAGGTCCAGCACGTCCTCACCGACCTGATGTTCATCGACCGCGGCCGCATCGTGCTCGATTGCAGCATGGAAGCGATCGAGGCACGGTATCTGGAATTGATGGTCCGCCCCGAGCACGTCGGCGCGGCGAGGGCACGGGGACCGATTCACGAGCGCCAGCTCTTCGGCCGCACGATCATGCTGTTCGATCGCGCCGACCGTGAGCAGCTCTCCGCGATGGGCGAGGTGCGCACCCCGGGCGTCGCCGACCTCTTCGTCGCAGTCATGGAAGGTCATCCCGCCGGGGCACAAGGAGCGGCTTCATGAACACGTCGACTGAAACTGGTGCGGGGCTCCCCGTCGACTCCCGGGGAGCGGGCATCGCGCGAATCTCCGGGGCTCGCGTCGTCTACTGGTCGCTGCGGCGCGAGTTGTGGGAGAACCGTTCGATTCACCTCGCGCCACTCGTCGTGACCGCGTTCGTCCTGTTAGGCTCGCTGGTCGCCGTCGCCAGCCTGCCGCACAGGATGCAGGGCCTCGCGAGGCAGGACCCCGCGAGGCTGCACGCCATGGCGATCAAGCCGTTCAGCATGGCGCCCGCGCCGATCATGCTGACCACGTTCCTCGTCGGGATGTTCTTCTGTCTCGACGCGCTCTACGGCGAGCGCCGCGACCGGAGCATTCTCTTCTGGAAATCGCTTCCGGTCTCGGATCGCACGACGGTTCTCACCAAGGCCGCGGTTCCGCTCGTCGTCCTCCCGACGATCGCCCTCGTCCTGAGCGTGATCACGCAGATCGTCATGCTCGCGGTGAGCGTTCCGGTCCTGCTCGGCAGCGCCGTGGGCCCGGCGGCCCTCTGGCGGGAGCTCCGCTTCTTCGAGGGAGTCGCGATCATGGTCTACGGCCTCGCGGTACACGCGCTCTGGTTCGCGCCAATTTACGGCTGGTTCCTGCTCGTGTCCGCGTGGGCGCGGCGCGCGCCGTTCCTCTGGGCGACCGTGCCGCTGCTCGTGATCACGGGGTTCGAGCGACTCGCGCTCGACAGCTGGAGCTTCGGCTACATGCTTCAGTACCGCGTGTCGGGCGCCATGAAGGAGGCGTTCACCTGGTCGCGCGGCCCGGTCGGCGAGGTCGACCGGCTCTGGCAGCTCGAGCCGGTGCGATTCCTGCGCGCTCCAGGCCTATGGGTCGGGCTGCTGTTCGCCGCGGTCTGTCTCGTCGCGGCAATCCGGCTCCGTCGTAATCGCGAGCCGATCTGATTCTCGCTTCAGCCGTAGTGAAACCGTCGCACTTCGAGCGGCGCGTGGGCGCAGCCTTTCCGCGCGACGCGTCGACACGGGCTCGAACGAGCCAATCGCAGCAAAAGCTGCCCGAGGAGGAGCTGACGATGTTATGGCCACTGACGATTCTGCATGTGTTCGCCGCGACCGTGGGACTGCTCTCCGGATTCCTGGCGACGGCGTTGCGCAAAGGCTCCGGCTGGCACGGTGCCGCCGGAACCGTCTTCTTCGTGTCGATGCTGACGATGGCGTCGAGCGCGGCGTACATGGCCGGCTTCCTGAGGCCTAACAAGATCAACGTCGTTGCCAGCCTCCTGACGCTCTATCTGGTCGCGACGGCCAGGCGGGCGGCCCGACGCAGAGACGGGACGACCGACCTGGCCGATCGCGTTGCGCTCCTGTTCGGCTCCGGCGTCTCCGCCGCCGGCTTCTGGTACGGCCTCGAAGCGGCGACCAGTCCGAACGGGATGAAGGACGGTATCCCCGCCGTCGTCTACTTCGTGTTCGGCTCGATCGCTTTGCTGTGTGCCGTGTCGGACGTTCGCATGCTCCGGCACGGTGGAGTCGTCGGAGGCCGTCGCATCGCGCGACATCTCCTGCGCATGAGCGGGGCGCTGCTGATTGCGACGATGTCCCTCTATCCGGGCCAGGCACGGCTCTTTCCCCTCTGGCTGCGCGAGACGAACCTCCTCTTCACGCCGCATGTGCTGCTCGTCGGCTCGATGGTCTTCTGGACGGTTCGCGTGCGCGGTCGCATGCGAGCGCGGCAGGACGCGGAGATTGGAGCCAATTCCCGTGCCATTCCCGACGGCGTCCTCGCAAACCGAGGGACCGGCGCGTGAAGGTCGTTTCGGCCCCGATCGCATGGTGGGCAGCGTCAGCCTCCGATCTCGGGTCGTGTTCGTTCATCTTCAGTTAGGCGTGGCCGTGCGGGCGATCGCACGGCGGAACATTCACGAAGTTCAACGAGATGACCACGAATCGAGCCGACGCAACGGTGCAACGCCGGTTCTGGTCGAAAGGAGAAGGAAATGCGAATTCACATCAAGATCACGAGACTGCTTCTGACGATGCTTCTGGTCGGCGTTTTCACGCCGGGTGCTGCTGTCTCGGCCAAGGAGCAGGCACCCGCCACAGCCGCGCCGGGGGCGAATCCGATCAGTACGCACAACAACTTCACTTACAGGATGCTGCAGAAGATCGTCCTCGGCGCCGCGGAGAAGACGCCCGAGGGGAACTACGGATTCAAGCCCAGGGAGACGGTCCGCAGCTTCGGCCAGATCGTTGGGCACATGGCCGATGCGCAGTACACCTTCTGCTCCGTCGCCCGCCGCGAGAAGAATCCCAGACTCAACATCGAGGGGACGAAGGCCACGAAGGCCGATTTGATCGCCGCGCTCAAGGACGCCTTTTCGTACTGCGACAAGGCCTACGTCGGCATGACCGACGCGTCGGCCGCCGAGACGGTGAAGTTCGGTGGCGCCGACGCTCCGATCCTCGGTGTGCTGACCATGAACCAGGTCCACACCACGGAGCATTACGGCAATCTCGTGACCTACATGCGGATGATCGACCTCGTTCCACCCACGAGCGATCCGGAGTTCATGAAGTCACTGGGCAGGTAGCGCGTCTTCCGGGTCGGCCGATGCGGCCGGCCCGCATGTCGCTCGCGGAGGGCGGGATGGGGGCGAGACCCAATGGCTTTGACTCTACGGGGAAGACTCTGAAGTGGGAACGCAGAACGCTGAATGTCGAACCCGGAGAACCGCGCCGGACGGGATGTCCCGGGTTCTCTGTTCATCGTTCAGAAATCGAATTCTTCGTCTTTAACTCGAGGCCATCGGGGTCGAACCACAGGATTCCCGTCGTTCTCCCTCCACGCCGGCAAAATACTCGATACTCACGGTCTGACCCCGAGTCTCGTCTTGGCGACGCGCGCTCAGTCGGTGCTTCGCGCGAACTGGACGCTCGTGTCCTGTGTCGTATTGTCGGTCGTCGATCCGTAAATCACTGCGGCGCCCTTGTCCACCGCAAAGGCGATCGATCCGTCGGGCGGGAGCGGCTTCTCGACAAGGTTGTCCGCCGACTGCTGGACGAAGTAGCCCGGAGGGTACGAAACGGTGCGTGAAGCCACCGTCGCGCCCGTCTTGTCGCGCATCACCATCTTGATCGTCGCTCCCGTTCCGAGAGTGCGGATCCCGATGTTCATTCGCATCTTCGTCGGATCGGTCGGAGTCACCATCGTCCCGCCTGACGGCGCAACGAGTGCGTCGGCCAACCGCATCGGCATGAGCGTCATGCCGGCGGTCCCCTTCTCTCCGCCGTCATTGAAGACGCGCGACACCACGAGCGGCAGCTCGCTTCCCTCGTCCGGCAGCAGGTCGACGCTGCCGAGCCCCGAGTTGATTCCCATCTGCGGAAGCAGGTCGCCGAACGACACTGTCGAGTAAGGGCCGATCTCGAAGGCATACGCAGGATCCGACCCTGTCGCTGGCGTCGCCATCGTATGAAAAACGATGCGACCCTTGCGGACGGAAGTGCCCGGATTGTGAAGCTGCACGGACGTGCGAAAGTAGGACCCGAACGCCCCGGGCGCCGACCCGACGACCGGGAGCAGCGCGCTTCCCGCTGGGATCAGTGGCCTGGGGACCACGCGGACCACGACGACGGGTGAGAAGTCGCCCTCGACGTTGCAGCCTTCGAGCGTGTTGCGGCCGCGCACCCTGTAGTAGAACGTCGCCTCGCTCTCGAGAGTCTTGCGGAACGTCGCTCCCGGAGTTTGTGAGGTAAATCGGGTCGGGGCCGTGAACGCGCTGTCGATCGACTCCTCCAGTACGTACTGGTCCGTTGCCGCCGTCGTTCCCCAGCCAAGCGCGTAGTCCGCGTCCGACGTCACCGAAGCCGGAGCCGAAAGCGCAGGTGTGGCGGGCTTGGCGCAGAATGGGCCGCTCGTGGTGAACGACCAGTACTGCGTCACGCCGGACGATCCCGCGACATTCAACGCTTCCACTCCCCAGTAATACGTCGTACCGGTCGCCGTCGATCCGCTCCAGCTCGTGCCGCTCGTCTCTTCCACGACGGGCGGCGTCGAATCGGTGCCGAAGCTCACTCTGTAGGCTGTCGCTCCCGCCACCGAGCTCCAGGAAAGCGTCACCGGCGACGCCAACCCCGAGGCCGAGTTAGGCGGAGCAAGGTACGCGGGAGCCGCCGGTGGCTGGGTGCAGTCGATCGACACGGATCCGCCGGAGCCGCTTCCGGGCGCGTCGTTGACGAGGATCTCCGACAGCGCCAGCGCGGATTCTCCCTCGGCGGCCGGGGCCATGGTAAAGGAGGCGACGGCCACGCTGCCGCTCCCCGATACCCCGCTTCCGGTTGCCATCGCCACCTTGACCGACCCCGGGCCTCCGTTCGACGCAAGGGAGAATCCCGAGGTCAGACTCCCCGCGACGACGCTGTTCAGCGTCAACTTCGACGCGTCGTAATAGAGACGGAACTCGAGTGCGAGAAGGCCCGATGCGCCACTCATCGTGACGGGCATCTGAATCGTCTGTCCACAGCGAGCGGACACGGAACCGACCGACAGGGTTTGCGCGCCGGCTTCGAACGCGGCAACGAACGTAAGTGCGAGGGCGAATGTGACTGTTCTTCCGATCATCCAATGCTCCGAGAGGTCAGTTGCAGATGTTGCTGCTGCACGTGGACGGATTCACCACGCACTGAAGAACCATGGCGGCGTCGAACGCCGACACGGAGCCGTTCCCGTTGAAGTCCGCCGCACAGCGCTGCGTATCATCGAGATGAATCGTGCCGACGACCGACTGCAGGATCATCGACGCGTCGAGCGCGCTCACCGCGCCGTTCCCATTGATGTCGCCCTTCAGTCGCTTCGCCGTCGTCTTCGCGGATGCCGTGGCCCCCGCGTTGGAGTTCCCGGCCACGTCGGTGGTGCAGAGCCGGTACGAGTAATTCGATGACTGCGTGAGTCCCTGGTGTGAGAACGGGCTCGTGGTCGCGAGCGCCTCGCCGCTGCAGTCGGCGGGAGCCGTGGTGCCCGAGGCGTAGACGAGCTTGTAGCTCGCCACGCCACTCTTCTGGTCGCTCTGCCCGCTCCAGCTCACGTCGATCTTCCCCGCGCCCGGAGTCAGGCTCAGCGTTCCGGCCGTCGGCGGCGCCTGGTCGAGCTCGATCGAGCCGGAGGCGCGTTGCGATACGTTGCCGGCCGCATCCTTGAACCAGGCGTATGCGGTCATCGTCGCACCGGGGTTGAAGGCCCATCCCGCTACCTGACCGAAGTACGACGATGCCGGTGTCACGGCGACCCATCCGGCAGCGCCTGACAACGGGGTTGCCGGGTCGTTGCTCACGTAGCAGCCAGCCACGACCACCTCGTCGAGAGCATTCAGGGTGATCGTGCCTGTAGTTAGGCGTGTGTACTGAGCGCCACCGTCGATAGACAACGATCCCGTCGGTGCGACCTGGTCGAGCGTGATCGACGCGGAGACTGCGCCCGACACTGCACCGCGCGTGTCCTTGAACCATGCATGGACGGTCATCTGCGTGCCGGTGACGAGAGTCCAGTTCGCGAGGCTGGTCGAGAAACTGGTCGACGGGCCCACCGCGACCCATGCGGCTGCATCGGCCGCCGGCGGAGTCGCATCGTTGCTGATGTAGTACGCCGCGACTCCGAGCGCGTCGGTGGCCACGAGGCTCAGGGTCACCACGTTGTTCGACGTGTGAGTCGCGCCCCCGTTGATGAAGATACTCCCCGCGGGCGGGTTCTGGTCGAGCACGATCGAGGCGTTGAACGCCTTCGGATTACCGGCGATGTCGCGGTACCAGACCGTGACCGTTTTCGGTCCGTCGCCTGGCTCGAGCGACCACGGATGGCCAGCCTCGGCAAAGTCGACGGCGGGGTCGACGGCGATCCATTCAGGTGCGCTGCTGCCCGGATACGTCGCGACGTTGCTGACGTAGATCGACGTAATTCCGTTGGCGTCGTTCGCTTGGAGATCGAGCGTCACGTCGGGGCTCGTCGTGTACGCCCCCGCGGGATTGATCGCGACCGTTCCGGTCGGATAGGTCGTGTCGAGGATGATCGTGTCAGTGGCCGGCTCTGACAGATTCCCGGCAGCATCGCGATACCAGACGTACAACGGCTGCGGCCCGTCACCGTACGCTAGCAGCTTCGTTTCGTCATACTCGGACGACGAAACCCGCGAATACAGGTAGCGCCACTGGTTCGTTGGAAGCGTCGGAACGACGCTCGCCGTCATCGAGTCGAGCACGTCGTTGTCCGAAGCCGTCACGTGCATGACGACCGTGCGGGTACGCGTATACGCTGCATCGCCATTGAGCACGATCGACACGACCGGCGGGCTCTGGTCGAACAGCACA
The DNA here is from genome assembly GCA_023700825.1 of Thermoanaerobaculia bacterium. Taxonomy (GTDB): domain Bacteria; phylum Acidobacteriota; class Thermoanaerobaculia; order Gp7-AA8; family Gp7-AA8; genus JACPDH01. Next base: position 7,501 of record JAMPYE010000064.1, read on the forward strand.
TCGATCGTCGCCGCCGCGGACACGTTGCCCTCCGGGTCTTTGAACCATGCGTAGATCGTGTTGGGCCCGGGCACGAGGGGCCAGTCGGTGGCTTCACCGCTGAAGCTCGTCGCGGGAGTCACGGCGACCCACTGGGGATCGTCGGCGGACGGAATCGAATGGGTGCTGCGAAGCAGGTATGCGACGACGCCTTCGCCGTCGGTCGCGGTCATACGGATCGTCGTGGTCGCGAAGCGGGTGACGCGTGGCGCGGTGAGATGACCCGCCGGACCCACGCGATCAGGCACGAAGACGGAAGGGTGGTTCGTCGACTCACAGCCGGAATCGCTGATCGCGACGAGGGTATAGGTCGTGGTCACTTCGGGAAGTGCGTTAGGCGTGCAGCTCGAGGCGTCGTCGAGACCGGTCTCGGGGAACCAGGCGCAGCGACCTCCGCTGCCGCGGAGAGGAACAGGGCTCGACGGAGGCAGCCCAGAGGGCAGAGGCTCGATTACGGCCGTCGGCGCCGCACACGCGAAGATCAGCGGCTCGTCGAGCGTCATGCGGCGACCGTCGCCCAGTCTCAGCTCGACGTCGAATGCGCCCGACTCGCTGGGTGGCGCCGTGAAGGTGATCGCCGCCGCGGACCCGACCGTGGCCGGCACGACGACGCCCCGAATGACGACCGACGCGGGACCGGTGAAGCCGCGCCCCGAAATCGTCACGACGTCGCCGCCCGCGGTGCTGACCTGGCGCGGCGCGAACGAGATCGCGGTGGCGGGAAGATCGTACGCGTAGAGCTCGTGGGCCCCGATGAAGACTCTGCCTCCACTCGCGACAGCCTCCCCGACGTGACCGTAATAGATCGCACGGGTACCGGCGCGCGACCCGTCGGTTTCAATCAGCGCGCTGGTGCCGCCGACACCGTTCCCTCGCGCGAACAAACGCCCGCCGGCGCTTTCAAAGAGCTCTGCCACATTGCCGACTCCGGTGGTCGTCCGCGTGAAACCGTCCGTGCTTCGCAGCTCCGGGACGTTGTAGTAAGCAAGCCCGTTCAGCGGGACGACTCCAAACGTCCACGGTCCCGATCCTCCGATCGTGTCGTCGAAACAGGCCTTGTCGACGCCACTCGGCCCGACGGAGCAGGAATCGGACGACGCGTACGGATCATCCCTGCCGATCCGGAACAAGAGTCGTTCTCCGAGTCCGCCTATCAACGACGCGTGGCTGCCGGCAAACAGCACCGTGGTGCCCGCGTCCGTGCCGTCGGACCGCCAGATCTTCCCGGGAAAGCCGTAGCCTGAACTGAAGTAGAAGTGGTTGCCGACGACCCTCGGGAATCCGATCCGGGGGTCATCCGTGAACTCCTTCAGCACGCGCGTGCCCGCAGCCGTGCCATCGGAGACCCACAGCCACTTCTCGTAGTTCTCGCGCGCAAAGAAGAAGACGCGGTGATCGAACGCAAGCAGTGGCGTCTCGATCTGGAATTCCTGGCTCGTGACTGGAACGATGCCGAGCCGTTTGACCATCAGCGTCCCGACGCCCGTGCCGTCGCTGCGCCAGAGCTCCGATCCGACGGGCCCGCGCGCCAGGAAAAAGAGCCGATTGTCGACACAGGCGAAATAGCCGGGTTGGGACCCGATCGCTCCGTAGGAGTCGGTTCCCGTCCTGATGTCCTTGATCATCCGGGTGCCACCGACCGTGCCGTCCGTCGCCCAGAGCTCCGTACCCGTCTCGGCGGTCCAATGCGCGAAGTAGGCCTGGCCGCCGCACTGCTTGATCTCGACGCTTCCTCCGTCCGTCGCCAGAAGCGAGATCGTCCCGGCTTCGGTTCCGTCGCTGAACCAGAGCTGCCGTGGAACGTCTGGATACTGGGTGTCCTCCGGTTCGGTGTGGGCCGTGAACACGACGCCCCCATTGAGCGCGACGAGCGCCATCGGGTACGACGCGTACGTCTCCTCGGCAACGTCCTTGACGAGTGCCGTGGTCTCGGGCGAGCCGGCGGTCGACCACAGCTCCGGCCCGTACGTGGCATCGTACCCGGCGAAGAGGACGCGATCACCCAGGGAGCCCGAGTATCTGACGCCGGGGGGAAGAGCAGCGGCAACGTCTCCGAGCGAGTATGTCCCGCCGATCGTACCGTCGCTTCTCCATTCCTCGACCCCCGCGCGGAACACCGCGTAGTCGGCGGCCACGGAAGTGGAGTTCACATCGGCGAAGGCGTCTGCGTTCCGGAGAAAGGTGACAGAGACGCCGTCGAACGCCCAAAGTCCGCCCCACGATGTCGCAGGCGGTTCAGCATTGAGAGAGTTTCCTGCGAAGAGCATCGTCCCGTTAGGGAGTTGCGCCAGTCCCGTAGCACTGAACGTTGTGCTCGCGCCCGGAAGGCTCGCTGCGACTGCTACGGTCCCCGCGACGGTTCCGTCCGTCCGCCAGAGCTTGTCCCCGGTCCCGTCGCTGCCGACGAAGTAGGCTCTTCCGCCCTCCGAAAGCACCGTGGGCGAGACGTCGCCCAGGAGCTTGATCGGTGCCGCGCCCGTCAGCGCAAACGTCCCGGCAGTCGTGCCGTCGCTGCGCCAGAGCTCGATCCAGTTGCTGTACCCGTCGGTCTGCCCGCGACCGAGGTAGATCGTCGAGCCGGCAGCCTGGATCCACCAGAAGCCGTTGCTCAGGTTGTCGGCGTAGACCTGCGAAACGCCGTTCGCATCGAGCTTCCAGAGCGTGGTCCGGGTCGCGTCCATGTACCAGGTGAAGTAGATCGACGTGCCCAGAACGGTCCACGACTCGTTGAGTTGCTCGGAGCCTCCCCGGAAGCGCGCGGCGCCGACCAGGGTGGTGCCAGCCGTCGTGCCGTCGGTGCGGTAGATTCCGTATTGAGTCTGGACGTAGAGGCCGCTCGGGCCCGCGACCAGAGAGGACGGGTAGAGCGGGATGCCGGCGCTGGCGTTAGGCATAGTGAAGCTCGTCGTCCCCGCAACCGTTCCATCGGTCGACCAGACTTCGCTCGAATGCGCGAATTCGTCACCCGAAAGGAACCAGAGGCGGCCGTTCCACACGACCTTGCTGTAACCGCCGGGTGCCACGTAGAAGGTCCCGGCTGCACTGCCGTCGGTTCGCCAGAGGTCGGCGACATACCGGGAAGGCATGGCAGAGAAGAACGAGATGTTGCCGAGACTGACGAATTCCTGGGGATAGGATCCGAGCGGCCGCGAACTCGAGTTGATGTCTTTGACCAGGTACGCTGCATCGGATGCGAAGAGATCGGGTGATCCCGCGAGGAGCGCGACCAGGAGCGCAACATGTAGCTGCAGGCGATTTCTCATTGGCTGGGGCAGACCTCAAAGAAACTGGCGCTCTCGCGATCGCGCGAAGGCCACAACTCGAGCGGCCGGCGATGCCGGCGCAGGGAGCTGGTTCAGGTTCTAGTCACGATGAATCGAGCTTTTGACTCTCAGGGGCGGGAATTTTAAACCCCACGTACTGGACCGGTCATTCCCCTGCGTCACACATGAAGGTGACGCGACATTGCGACTGCCACACGCTTCTTCGCGAGAAATCCTGACACTCGACCGCCTGACGAACGTTTGGACTGTCGCGCGCGCCCCGCGGGGCGCGGTGGCGGCTCCATTCGAGGCAGAGTTGGCGAGAGCGGACGCAGGCGCGCGTCGCCTCCCCTCATTCCTTGTCCGGCCGCTCCCAGATCTCCTCGCAGATTTTCCAGGTCCCCTCTTCGAGACGGAGATCGAACCAGCCTTTTCGTTTCCCGCCGGCGACATCGCCTTCAACGACGACCTGCGCCAGCGTCGGCGTGCCCCATCCGCCGCGACAGTAGATGTTGGAGGGATAGGAGGCAGCTCGCTCGCCGACGGACGCTACGGTTAGGCGGGCGCGGATGCGGCCGGAACGCGCGTCGTTCGCCGCGGCAAGGTCTCCGCCCTCGACGGCAGAGATGAACGCCATCACCACCTTGCCGGGCTCGCCGCCGTCCTTCGGAAGTAGCGGCGCGGTGTCGTAGTCGATCGAGCCGGGGATCGCACCCGCGGCGAGCAGGATCTGTTCCGCGGAGTCGTCCGTGTAGTTGTCGACCTGCTCGAGCGCTGTGCGCCCTTCGTGGTTCCACAGCTCGAGGTTCGCCTTGCGGAGGATGAGGAGGCGGAGCGCGGCAGGCCCCTTGTCGGTGCGGGCGGCGAACATCAGCGGCGTGTCGCCGTCTTCGTCCTGCACGTCGATCTCCGCGCCCCGATCGAGCAGCACCTTCGCGCGCTCCCCGTCGCCGCTCTGCGCGGCGAAATGGAGCGCCGTCCGCCCGTCGTTCGCGCGCGCGTTGACCGAGGCTCCGCGCTCGATGAGGAACGACGTGACCGCGGCCGAGGGAGAGCTCATCAGAGCCGTGACGCCCGACGAATCGGCGTACGTCGCGAAGTCAGGCGCGACTGCGAGCTCCTTCTCGATCGTTCCCACGTCGCCCTGCGTCACCGTGTAGAGGAACGACCCGAAGCGTGACGGCTTCTCGTCGCGCTCGATCTTCGCGAGCAGGGGGAACGCTATCGCATGCGCTGCGCCCGCGAGGACGAGCGCGGCGACGACGCTGCCGAGCGCCATCGAACGGAATCCCTTCAGCACCTTCTCGGGCTCCCCGGGCAACAGCGTCACTCCCTGGTACGCGCCGGGCTCCGGGACGATTCCGTTTCGCGCCGCGCTCCAGCGACCGATCGCGCAGACGCGGGCGCCGGCGGGAACGATCTTCTCGTTGAGCCGCACGAACTCGGGATTGACGGCGCTCGCTTCGCCCGGCGTCGTGTCGACGCGGATGCTGCCGTCGTCGTCGGCAAGGACCGCCTTCATCGTTCCGAAGACGTTCGACACGCTCACGTTCCGAAACGTGGTGGAGGTGAGGTACGCGCGCGCGTTCGCGCGGTGCTCGTCACTTCCCCAGATCGTCACGGCGAACTTGTCGAGCGAAGGCCACGCGAGAAGCCGCGTCTGCCTTCCCGCCGACTCGATCACCGACGGCGTCAGAGCCTGGCCGTTCGCGTTGGGCGACGAAGTCCCGCCGGGCCGGTGAAATGGCGTCATCGAGTACTCGTAGGCGACGCACTCCCGCAGCGAGAACGGGGCGCGAAGGGGATCGCCGAGCGGACGGATCGTGCCGGCGACCGCGACGCGTTCCCCGTCTTCGAACGACTTCCCATCGAGTGTCCGCCGGAGCATGCGCCCCTGCCTGATGGCGTTGAGCGCGCCGAGGAGGAGCCCGGCGACGATCCACATGACGAAGCCGAGCGCCGCGGCGGCGGCGAGCGCGTTAGGCGCGGGGAAGCGCAAGCGCAGGAGGAAGAAATACCCGGCGTAGAGCAGAGCGAGGAGCGCGAGGCTCTTGAGGCATCCCTTGAGCATGTGGCGATCTCCGAGGAGGAATCATACCGTTTCGACTCCCTCGTCACAGCAGCGCCTCGGGGCCGCGGCACCGCTCCTGCGGGCCGAGATGGATGCGCCGAACGGTAAGCCGGTTGGATACGGGGTCAGCTCGGGAGAATGGACGATTCTGAGTCGAGCTACCCGTGGGGAAGAGTGAGGGCGGGCGTGGCGAAACTGTATTATTGAAGCGCCCAAATCATAGATTCGAGGCCTGATACGCATATGG
>JAMPYE010000065.1 GCA_023700825.1 Thermoanaerobaculia bacterium
CGCATCGACTCGAAGACGAGGGTCGTGGCGCTCTCGTCCGTTTCCTTTCACAACGGCTTTCGCCCCGACCTCGAGGCGATCGGCGCGCTCTGCGCGTCGCGAGACGTCCTGCTCTCGGTCGACGCGATCCAGAGCCTCGGCGCGCTCGCGATGGACGTGCGTCGATACGGGATTTCCTTCCTCGCGGCCGACGGGCACAAATGGATGCTCGGCCCCGAGGGGCTGGCGATCTTCTACGTCGCGGAGGCGGCGCGCGAGCGGTTGACGCCTCTCGAGTCGGGGTGGATGAGCATCTCCCAGGGAGCGACGAGCCTCGGCAGGACGACCGAGTTGCACCGCGACAGCCGCAGATTCGAGGGAGGCGCGATCAATACCGCGGGAGTCTGCGGGCTCGACGCGTCGATCTCGTTCCTCAATTCGATCGGGCTCGACGAGATCGAGAGCGAGCTGCTCCGGATCGCGGCGTTGCTCGCGACGCGGCTTCAGGACCTGGGCTTTACCGTTCGTTCGCCGATGCCGCTCAGGTCGGGAATCGTCGCGGTGACGCCGCCGCCGGAGCTCGACCTCGTGAGTGTTAGGCGCCTCGTTCGCCCGTCCCCGGCCGAGGACCGTCCCGACGAGGGCGCGGCGGTCAGGTTGCTCCACGCTTGGCTCGAGCACGAGGGCGTGATCTGCTCGGCGAGGGAAGGGATGCTTCGCTTCTCGCCGCACTTCTACAATGACGACACCGAAGTCGAGCGGGTCGCCGGACTGCTGGGCAGCCTGGTCTGACTCGATGGTCCCGGGAGGGGACAAGGGAACATGGAGCCAATCATTCTCGTCGTGGGTCTCGTCGCGCTGATCGCAGGCGCTCTCGCAGGCTGGCTGGTCGCGTCGACGCGGTCGCAGGCCGCGTTAGGCGAGGCGACAGGGGAACTGCGACGCCTCGAGGCGGAGTTGGAGGCGGCGCGGCGCGAGCGCGAGCGGACCGAAGGAGAGCTCACCGGCCTGCGCGTGAGGCTCGAGGATGCGCAGAAGGCGACAGCCGGAGCCGACGCGCGGCTGGAGGAGGCGCAAAAGAACGTCGAGGAGCTGCGAAAGTTCGTCGACGCATCCCGCGAACAGCTGAAGGGGGCGTATGCCGAGCTCTCGCGGGACGCGCTCTCGAGTGCGATCGAGCAGCTGGGAGAAGTGGTGAAGCCACAGTTGGAGGGAGCGCAAACCGCGATCGGAACGACGCTCGACGAGAGGGGCAAGGCGATCGAGACGCTACTCGCTCCGGTGCGGGAGATGATCGAGAGCTATCGCAAGCAGATGGAGGAGAGCGAAAGCCATCGCAACAAGGCGCTCGGCGGGATCGGCGAGCAGCTCAAGAATCTGCTGGATGCCAACAACCAGACGAGACAGGAGACCGCGAAACTCGCATCCGCGCTGCGGAATCCGGCAGTCAGCGGCTCGTGGGGAGAAAACACGCTCCGGAACTGCGTCGAGCAGGCTGGGATGAGCGACTACTGCGACTTCACGACGCAGGAGACGGTCACCTCGGAGGAGGGTAGGAAGCTTCGTCCCGACATGCAGGTCAAGCTTCCGGGCGGAAGGGTCATCGCGGTCGACTCGAAGGCGCCGCTCGAGTCGTACCTCGAGGCGGCGGCCGAGCAGGACGAGACCCGACGAAACCAGTTGCTCGCCGACCACGCCGGCAAGATCCGGCGCCACGTCGACGCGCTGTCGAGGAAGGAGTACCAGGCGAGCGTGGGCCCGTCGCTCGATTTCACGATCCTCTTCGTCGGGGGCGAGCAGTTCCTGTCGGCCGCGCTCGTCAAAGACCCGACGCTCTTCGAATACGCGGCGACGCGAAAGATCTATCTCGCGTCGCCGATGGTCCTGCTTCCGATGCTGCGCGCGGTTGCGGCAGGCTGGCGCGCCGACAAGGCGGAGCAGAGTGCGATGGAATCGCTCGAGGTCGGGCTCGAGCTCTGCAAGCGCTTCGTCAAGTTCTTCGACTACTTCGGGGCGGTCGGAAAGAGCCTGGAAGGCAGCGTGAAGAGCTTCAACGAGGCGGTGCAGTCGGCGAGCTCCCGCCTGATTCCGCAGGTTTCGAAACTTCAGGGGATGGTAGGCGCCGAGAAGCAGATCGACGACGTGAAGCCGATCGAGCGCCTCGTCGAGGCCGCGCCGGTCGACGATCCGCGGCTCGCCGCACTGCGCGACGAAGCGCCCACGAAGTAACGACGTGCAGTGCGGGAGCGAAGCTTCCGCTCTTACTCGCCGAAGCGAAGCTTCGGTGGGACGGTTTTGTGCGAGATTGAGACGGGGAGCGGAAGCTCTCGCTTCCGCCGAGGAAGGGCGAAAGCTTCGCTTTCGCACTCCACATGGCTCCCGCCTAACGAGAATGTCTAACAACTAAGATCTAATAACTCCCCCCCTCACACTCCGCGCCAGTCCTCGTCGATCTCGTCGAAGAAGGTCGTGTCGTCCGACCGCAGCCAGGCTTCGAGCGCGGCGACGGACGAGGTATCGAGCGTCTGGATGATCGACAGGCTGGCTGCCGAGGCGATGCGGTCGACGGGCTTGTGGAGCTGTGCCACGAGCTTCGAGGAGCGCAGGAGCGTCCAGCCGAGCTCGACGTCGCGCTTGAGCCGGAGGAGTCGTGTGCCGGCGACTGCAAGCCGGATCGCCGCGCTCCAGTTGCCATGTGGCTCGAGCCCCGGGATCACGACGCGGTCGGCCAGCGAGCGCGCGTGCGCCAGCCTCGCGACGAACCTCTCGGTGTCGGCGCTCTCGTCCTCCCAGTCGCCGTCGAAGAGCGACTTCCAGGCCTAGGGAGAGCCGCCGAGCGCGTCGGCGACGGCGTGCTTTGCGGAGGGATCGAGGTCGACCGGCACCGAGGCCAGGTACGACGCGCCATTCTCAACGGCGAGATCGGCGATCTCGCGGAGCGTTTCCTCACAGGCCCGCGCGGGCATCACCGCCGGGATCAGCGCACCCCATCGGAATCCTGCTTCCGCGGCTCGTTGGAAGAGCCTGGAGAGATCGCCGGCAAGAAGGGGCCAGCAGGAGATCACGAGCGACGAGCGATCGGACGGCTCGATCGAGGGAACCCGCCCCGTCGTGGAGATGAGTTGCGTCGCGAGTGAGCCGCGCGCCTGAAGGGCTCGCATCGCCTCCTCGCCGCGACGAAAGATCGTCTCCGTCACTTCCGCCGACTCGACGAGCACCGGATCGTCGAGCCTCTGCTCGCGCTCGAGCTGGCCCGCGACGGCCTGCGTGACGGATACGTCGCGCTTCGCCTTTCCCGTCGCGCTCAGAGACAGGTAATTGATGGCGACGCCCTGCCCTCGCGGCGCGCCGTAAGGCGCCACGGTGGTCGCCTGCCAGAACGGCGCCTGCGGATGCGTGGCGCGCTCGAGGCGTAGCTGGGAGATCTTCTGGTGCGTGATCAATCGCGGTTCGGACGGTACGGGCCGAGAAGCTTGACCGCGTACTTGGCCATCATATCGAACTCGAGATTGACCGCGTCGCCGATGCGCGAGTCGCCGAGGTTGGTTCGCAGCAGCGTTTCGGGGATCAACGCCGCGGCGAACGACGTCGCGTCGGGCTCGACGACGGTAAGCGACACGCCGTCGACCGCGATCGATCCCTTCGAGATGATGAAATCGCCGAACTCCCGGGGGAAGCTCCAGCGAAACACCGCGAACTCTCCCTCGCGCCTCGAGTCGACGAGCTGCCCGACTGCGTCGACGTGCCCTTGCACGATGTGTCCCCCGAGCAGCGCGCCGAGCGCGAGGGCGCGTTCGAGGTTGACCCGCGTGCCTCTCACAAGCCGGCCGAGGCTCGTCACGGAGAGGGTCTCGTTCGAGAGGTCGGCGACGAAGACGCCGCGATCGTTGGGGAGGGAGGTGAGGCACACGCCGTTGACGGCGAGGCTCTCCCCGCGCCGGAGTGGCGAGCCGAGGTCGATCGGCTCGAGCTCGAGCCTCGCCCCGCCTTCGATCGGCGTGAGCGCGGCCACGGTTCCAAGGTGCTCGATGATTCCAGTGAACATGGTGGTCTCGGTCATTTCGGGTAAGCGGTCAGTAGGAGGTCGGGGCCCACGGGCTCGACGGAGTCGAAGCGGATTCCGATCGCGTCCGCGAGATCGGTCACGGGGTCGCCGCCGAACAGCGCAGGCGCCGCGGAGCCGCCGATCAGCTTCGGCGCGATGAACAGTGCCATCTTGTGCCAGAGGTGGTGGCGGATCAGCGTCGTGTGAATGCCGGAGCCACCTTCGACGATGATGGAACGAATTCCGCGCGCTCCGAGCTCGGTCCAGCATCCGGTGAGGGCCTCGTCCCAGCCGTCGGGCACCGCGGAGACGATTTCGAGTCCGGGCGACGGCGCGATGCGCGACGGTGACGAGGTGACGAGGATCGTCTTCTCCCCGTCGCGCAGGACGCGGGCTTCCGCCGGAACGCGGCCCGTCGCGTCGACGACCACGCGAGTCCAGGGGGTGATCGACGAAGAGAGACCGAGGCGCCGCGTCAGCTCGGGATCGTCGGCCGCGATCGTCCCGGCGCCAACGAGGATCGCGTCGTACTCTTCGCGCAGTTCGAGACTTCGGTGCCGCGCGGCTTCAGAGGTGATCCATCGACTCGATCTCGTCTCGGTTGCGAGCTTCCCGTCGAGCGTCATTGCGGCTTTGAGGAGGACGAACGGCCGATCGGTCGCGACCGACACCAGGAACTTCTCGTTGAGGTGGCGCGCCTCCTCGGCGAGAAGGCCGGTCTCGACGTGAATTCCCGCCTCGCGCAGGCGACGGATGCCGGCTCCGTTAACCTCGGGGTGGGGGTCGCCGAGGGCCACGACGACCTTTCCGATCCGCGCCTCGATCAGCGCGTCGACGCAGGGAGGCGTTCGCCCGTGATGGCTGCACGGCTCGAGATTCACGTAGAGCGTGGCTCCGGCGGGATCCTCCGGGCAGTTTCTTAGCGCCTCGATCTCGGCGTGCGGAAGCCCGGCCCGGAGGTGAAAGCCCTCGCCAATGACACGGCCCTCGCGCACCACGACGCAGCCGACCATCGGGTTCGGGCTGGCCGAGTAACGGCCGTTCGCCGCCAGCTCGAGGGCGCGGCTCATGAACTGCATGTCGGTCATCGAGTCGATTGTATCCGCACCGGGAAGCGGGGAGTGGTGCCGCAGGGCACGTCGGGATGTGCCGATCGCGACGCATCGACCTTCGTGCGCAGAAACACGAAGGGGCACGGCGATCACCGTGCCCCTTCGCTGGTCCGTCGAATCAGTCCTACGGGATTTCGATGACGCGGAAGAACGAGCGCGTTGGCCCGCCCGCGCGCGAGCCGCGCGTGACGTAGAGTGGCAGTGCGTCTCCGCTCTTGAGGCTTTCGATCACCTCCCGGAGATCCTCCGGCGTCCTGACCTTCTTGCCCCGTGCCTTCGTGATCACGTCACCCACCGCGACTCCGGCCTCGCCGGCGGGCGAGACTTCCTTCACGTCGGTCACGACGATGCCCTCGAGGGTCTCGTCGACGCCGTACATCTGGCGGGTGCGGTCGGTCAGCTCCTGCACCGAAATGCCGATCTTGTTTCTCGTCGGCTCGGCCTTGGGGGCCGGCTCGTCGGCCCCCGCGACGTCGTCCGTGCGCTCCGCGGTGGTCGCCGTGAGCGTCTTCTTCTGCCCGTCGCGATAGACCGTGATCTTCACCTTCACGCCGGGGCCGACATCGGAGACGTAGTCGATCAGGTCGCGTGTGCGCTTGACCACCTTGTCGTCGACCTGGACGATGATGTCGCCCGCCAGAATGCCTGCCTTGTCGGCCGGCTTGCCCGCTACGGGCTGCTCGACGAGCACGCCGCGGCTCCCTTCCGGAAGACCGAACGCCTTTGCGTCCAGTGCCTCGACGTCGCGGATGTTGATGCCCAAGTAACCGCGGCTCACCGCGCCCTTGTCCCGCAGTTGCGGGTAGATCCGCTTCGCGACGTTGACCGGAGTGGCAAAGCCGATGTTCTGCGCGTAGGCGCGGATTGCCGTGTTGATGCCGATGACCTCGCCGTTGATGTTCAGCAACGGACCACCCGAGTTGCCGTAATTGATCGCGGCGTCAGTCTGGATGAAGTCCTCGAACGAGGTGGTCGCCTGGCTGATGCCGATCGAGCGGCCGCGGCCGGAGATCACGCCGACAGTCAGCGTGTTGTTGAACTGGAGCGGGTTGCCGATGGCGATGGCCCAGTCGCCGACGCGGATCCTGTCGGAGTCGCCGAGCTTGACGGTCGGAAGCTTTTCCTTCGTCTCAACCTTGATGAGGGCGATATCGGTCGCCTCGTCACGGCCGACGATCGTCGCCGGCATTGTGCGACCTGGATCGTCGAGGGTCTGGCCGATCACGACTTCGATCTTCGTCGCCCCTTCGATCACATGGTTGTTCGTGAGGATGTAGCCGTCCTCGGTGATGATGAAGCCGGTGCCGCCCGAAACCTGGCGACGCTCTTCCGGCTGCTGCTGCTGCGGCGACTGAGGCGCCTGGCGGCCCGGGTCAGGGAAGAAGAACTCGAACGGATCGTTGCCGTGGAAACGGCGAGCCGGCTCCTTCACCACCTCGGTGGAGGTGATCGAGACGACGGCCGGCATTACGCGATCGGCGATGTCGGCGAACGAGGGGACGGTCACCGAGGCGACAGGTGCCCGGCGATCCGCCGAGGCCTCCTGGGCGATCGACGGGCGGGTGAAGCCGAAGTCGGCGGTCAGAATGACACCGGCGGCGAACGAGGCCACGACGATTGCGGCCACCGAAAAAGCGCGCTTGGCGGGTTGGTTCATGAATCCTTCTTCCTCCTGGAAAGATATGGAGATGTGCGCTGGTTAGCTGGGATCGGACCGCCCGCGCGGGCGGCTGCGATTGATCTTGTGACGTACACTGACACCTTACGTAACTGTCGAACGTGCCACCGGTTGACCCTCATTCCGGCCTGTTTGCAGTTTGTTTGCAGGGATTGAAGACGATGGACCTCGTGCCGTTCCACATCGGCGGAATCGCGATCGATCCGCCACTCGCCCTCGCGCCGATGGCCGAGGTGACCGACACCTACTACCGCTCGCTGATCAAGGAGCTGGGCGGAGTGGGGCTGGTCGTCTCGGAGTTCATCTCGGCGGAAGGGCTGACGCGCGCCAACCGGCGAAGCCACCAGATGCTCACCTTCTCGGAGGCGGAGCGTCCGGTCTCCATCCAGATCTACGGCGGAAACCCCGACCGGATGGACGACGCCGCGGCAATCGTCGAGGAACAGGGAATCGACATCGTCGACATCAACATGGGCTGCCCGGTGAAGAAGATCGTCGGGAGCGGGGCCGGCTCCGCGCTTCTCAAGGACTTCGACCGCGCGTCGAGCATCGTCGAGAAGATCTGCCGGCGAGTGAAGATCCCGGTCACCGTGAAGGTGAGAAAGGGCTGGGAAAGCGACGACGTGCTCCCTCTGCTCAAGCGCTTCGAGGAGATCGGCGTCGCGGCGATCGCGATTCACGGGCGGACCCGCAACGACTGTTACTCCGGGGCGAGCGACTGGGACTACATCGCGGGAGTGAAGCGCGAGCTCCGGATCCCGGTATTCGGGAACGGCGACGTGAAGACTCCCGAGGATGCCGTGCGGATGTTCCAGACCACGGGCGTCGACGGTGTGATGATCGGCCGCGCCGCGCTGCACAACCCGTTCATCTTCCGCGACATCATCGCCCACGTGTCGGGGCACGTCGTCGAGGACGAGACCGACCGGCGGATCGAGGCGATGATGCGTTACCTGCGGAAGATCGACACGGCGCCGCAGATCGACAAGTGGAAGCTGCACAAGGCCCGCACGGTGATCGGCTGGTTCTCGAAGGGAATCCCGAACGCGAAGAACCTCAGGACCGGGCTCAACGACATCACCTCGATCGACGACGTGCTTCGGCTGCTCGACCAGACTCTGGAGCGCGCAGTCGCCTGACGGGCCGGGCGATGTCGTTTCCTTCGCATATCGCACGTCTTCTCGAGCAATTCGGCCTCGCGCCCGACACGAAGGCGGCGCTGCTCGACATCTACCTGCAACTCGGCTCGCGTTCGCTCGAGGTCTTCTCGGACCTCTGCGAGTCGTTCCCGGCACCGTCGATGGTCCGGCCCGAGGATCTCGCCGGGATGCGCGCACGGACGGTCGAGCACTACCTGCGGGAGGCGCACGGGCAGTGGATGGAGGGGCACCCTACGTCGAGCTTCTTCGCGCCGCGTTCCGCCCAGGGGCGTGCGAACGGGCTCTCGGCGCCGCTGGGCTCGCTGGGCGAGGCGAGCGACAGCGGGTTTGCCGGGCTCGTCCGGCGGCAGACCGCGGCGATCGTCGGCCCCGGCCAGCCGGTTCCGCGCGGGCTGCTGTTGATGAGCCGGAACGGGCATTACGGCGGCCGTGACGAGACCGTTTCGTTCGACCTGGTCTGCGAGGACCTCGACGACGCGATCGCGGTGGGCAAAGCGGCGGGGCGGCAGCACACCGCGCCCGGCTCGATCGGGGAGACGAGCGGAACGCACGACGGGATCGCGAAGCTCGCCCTGCTCTGGGAGATTCAGCCTAACGCCTGGAAGCCGCAGGGGGAGCGCAATCGTTCGATTGCGAAGATCTGGCGGCGCAACCGCAACTGGCACGTCGCGACGATGGTCGCCGCGATCCACTGGCTGCAGAAGGCGGGCTCCGACATCTACGTCCTTCGAGGTTGCGCGCTGCAGGCGACTCACGAAGTCAACCCGCGCGAGCCGGTGACCGAGGCGCTCGTCGCCGTGCACGACCGGACCGTCTCCGCGGTGGTTGGGGGGCTCGGCGGCATCCTGCGCGCCCCGACTCCCGAGGAAGAGGTCGCCGTTGGCGCCGCGAGCCTGATGAACACCGGCCTCACGAAGCTCGTCTCCGAACGGGGCGCGGCGGCGGCGATGTGGCGTGTCGGGCTCCCTGCGGCCGAAGAATAGGCCGCGCGGGGTCCCTGTTCCCCGGGCTGCGACGCAAAGGAACCGATGAGCGATACGAAGACGAAGCCGCTGTCCCGCGTGGGAATGATCTCGCTGGGATGCCCGAAGAACCTGGTCGACGCCGAGATCATGCTCGGCCAGCTCCGGCAGGATGCCGACGTCGAGCTGACCAACGACATCGAGAGCGCCGATGTCGTGATCGTGAACACCTGCGGCTTCATCGACGCGGCGAAGAAGGAATCGATCGACACCATTCTCGAGATTGCCGGGCGCAAGGGGAGTGGCGTGCAGAGGCTCGTCGTGAGCGGCTGCATGGTGCAGAAATACCGCAGCGAGCTCGCGGAGTCGATCCCGGAGATCGACGCTTTCGTCGGGCTCGACCATCTCGAGGCCATCACCGCGGCAGTGACGGGAGACGACGTCTCCGACGCGGCGCCGACGAAGCGGAAAATGTCGTCGCGGCTCTACGAGGACCTTCCCCGCGTGCTGGCCCAGGGAACCGCGCATGCGTATCTGAAGGTGTCGGAAGGGTGCTCGAATCCGTGCACCTTCTGCGCGATCCCGCAGATGCGCGGCAAGTTCCGGAGCCGGACGATCGACTCGCTCGTGCACGAGGCGAAAAGCCTCGAGGCGATGGGCGTTCAGGAGCTCTGCCTCGTCGCGCAGGACACGACGCGCTACGGAGAAGACATTGGCGTCGGTCACGGGCTGACGCGCCTCGTGGAGGCGCTGCTCGCGTCGACCGGGTTCAGGTGGATCCGGTTTCTCTACGCCTACCCGGGAAGCCTCGACTGGACGCTGTTCGAGCTGATGGGGCGGGAGCAGCGCTTCGTGTCGTACTGCGACATCCCGCTCCAGCACGTGAGCGCGAACGTACTGCAGAGAATGCGTCGGCCCGGCTCGCCGGCCGAGTATCGCGAGATGATCTCGCGGATGCGCGAGCTGGTTCCCGACATCTCGCTGCGGACCACGTTCATCACGGGTCACCCGGGCGAGACGCCGAAGGACTTCGGCGAGCTTCACGACTTCGTGGAGTGGGCGCGCTTCGATCAGCTCGGCGTGTTCTGCTATTCGCCCGAGGAGTCGACCCCGGCCGCGAAGATGGGCGACCTGCCGACGCGAACGACCGCGGAGCGCCGCAGCGCGAAAATCATGGAGCTCCAGCAGCAGATCTCGCTCGCGAAGAATCGCGAGCGTGTCGGGCGGACATTCGACGCGCTCGTCACAGGTGTCTCTTCGGAGATCGATCTCCTCCTTGAAGGGCGCATCGCCGGTCAGGCGCCGGAGATCGACGGCAAGCTCCTGATCAACGACGGCCACGAGCTGGTGACGTCGTTCCCGCAGTTCGTCTGCGTCGAGATCAACGACGCGCATCCGTACGATCTGGTCGGGGGGGTCGTCAGTCGTTAGTTGTTATCAGTTGTCAGTTGTTAGTTCTTGGTTGTTAGACAGGCGGCGCGAGCCGGACGACCGCGATCTCTCCTGCCGGCGCAAATGCGAAAGGCGGCTCGTGCGAGCCGCCTTTTTGCATCCAACGCTGAATGTCTAACAACTAACAACTAACAACTAGAAACTCTTCAGGAACGCCTCGTTGCTCGGGAAGCGCTGCATCTTTTCGATCAGCATCTTCATGGCCGTCATCGGGTCGGTGCCGGCGAGTGCCCGGCGCAGCGTGTGGATCTTCGGGAGCAGCTCGGCGGGAAGGAGCTTCTCTTCCTTGCGGGTGCCGGTCTGAGGGATGTTGATCGCGGGGAAGATGCGGCGCTCGAAGAGGCCGCGATCAAGGACGATCTCCGTGTTGCCGGTTCCCTTGAACTCCTGGAAGATGACCTCGTCCATGCGCGAGCCGGTGTCGACGAGCGCGGTCGCGACGATCGTGAGCGAGCCCCAGTGCTCGGCGTTGCGCGCCGAGCCGAAGAAGCGGCGCGGCTTCTCCATGGTGCGCGCGTCGATGCCGCCGCTCATGATGCGACCGCTCGACTTCTGCTCGTTGTTGTACGCGCGCGACATGCGGGTGATCGAGTCGCAGAGGATGATGACATCGTGCTTGATCTCGACGAGACGCCGCGCCCGGTCGAGCACGATCTCGGCGATCGAGATGTGATTCTCCGCCGTCTCGTCCGAGCTCGACGCGATCACTTCGCCCTTCACCGAGCGTCGCATGTCGGTCACTTCCTCGGGGCGTTCGTCGACGAGGAGCACCATCACGATGACTTCCGGATGGTTCGTCTCGATGCCGTGGGCGATGTCCTTGAGCAGCGTCGTCTTGCCGGCCTTGGGCGGAGCGACGATCAGGCAGCGCTGGCCTCGTCCGAGCGGCGAGAGGATGTCGAGCACGCGCGTGGAGAGACGGCTCGACTCGGTCTCGAGCTTGAACTGTTCGAGAGGGTCGATCGACGTCAGCTCGGAGAAGGGCTGCCGCCCTTCCTGGTACTCCGAGACAGGAAGGCCCTCGACCGTCTCGATCGCGAGCAGCTCCGTGTTGTTGCCCGTGCGGCGCGTCGGGCCGGCGATGCGTACCCCCGCTTCGAGGCGGTTTCTCTCGATGAGCGGTCGTGGGACGATCGGGTCGCCGTGCTTCGCGACGTAGTTGTTCGTGTAGCTCACCAGGACGCCCGTGCCGTTCGGCTTGATCCAGAGAACGCCGTCGGCAGATCCCTGAACCGGCGCCTCGCCGGGCGTGGCGGGAGCGGCCGTCGCGTCGAAAGGCTCTCCGGGGCGCCGGCCACGCCGCCGCGAGCGGCGACGGCGGGAGCGCGAGGCGCTCTCCCCCGCGACCGGCTGCTCCTGCGATTCGGCACCGTCTTCGTTCGGCGCAACCGTCTGGCCCTGGGTGGGCGCGGCTCCGGGTGCGTTGGTGGCTGGGCCTTGTCCGCGGCGTCTGCGCCGGCGGCGTTTGCGCGGTTTCAATTCGTCGTTCATCCGGACTCGTCGTCTCCGTGGAACTGCGTTCGTTCGTGTGGCTCGGATTCGTCGGGACGTGCACCGCAGCTGCGAAGCACGTTCCCGTTTGCGTTTGCGCCTGCGCGGCGGGCCCTTGGGACCGTCGACCGCCCCGGCAGCGCGCGACTCGGCAAAATCACGGCCGGTAGTGCACGCTGGATGTCGCCACCACTCGCGCTTCCCGAGCTCAGCACACCGTGCAACCTGCCCGGCGTGCCGCTCGCAGCTGAACGATGGGGCGCGAACGCGGCGCTAGTATAGCGGAACGAGCTTCGATCTGCGCAAGCAGGAAAATCGATCGCTGCTCCTACCTCGATTCTGCGTCGTTCGTTCGATTGACGATCAGATATGCGTGTGCAAGAATCACGCAAGCCGCAGTAGACGGGTCACTCTTCCACATGTCAGAGCGAATTCTGGTCGTCGAGTACGAGCCTCGCTATACCGAACGTGTTCGGCAGGCGCTGGGCGGGCAGTCCTACGAAGCCGTGTTCGCGAAGGATGGCGAAGAGGCTCTCGTGGCGCTCGCACAGTCCGCGCCGCAGCTCATCGTGCTGTCTTCCATCATTCCGAAGATCAGCACGTCCGAGCTCATCCGCCGGATTCGCGCCAACGCTCAGTTTCAGAGCACGCCGATCCTGATCACCGTGTCAGGCTACAACGGGAAGAACCCGAAATCCGACGCGATCCGGCTCGGCGCCAGCGATATCCTCCCCAAGCCTTACTCCGAGGGGGAGTTCCTCAGCAAGATCAAGCAGCTGGCCGCGGCCGGGGCCGAGGGCGACGTTTCTCTCGCGCAAACCGTACAGATGCCGTTGATGAACGCTGCCGGCGGTGCCCCTGGAAAGCTCACCTCGGATGACATTTTCGGCGAGCTCGTCGACGACGGTGGCGCCAGAAGGAAGCCGGCGAGAGCCGCGGACAGCAACATCGACGAGCTGTTGTCGAAGACGCTGTCCGGACTCCAGGGAGCCCCGAAGAAAGGGGCGGACACCACGCCTTCGGCGCCGTCACAGCCCGCCTCGGCGTCGCCCGCCGCTTCCGCCGCACGCTCGGCGGACGTGAAGAAGCGCGACGCGGCGGCGCTCGACAAGCTCCTCGAAAACACGCTCTCGGGGCTCGAGAAACCGAAGCCCCGCCCCGTTGCAGAGCCCCCCGTTGTCGCAAAGGCACCGGTCGCGGCACCCGTGCCCGCAGCCCCGCTACCGGTGGCCGC
>JAMPYE010000657.1 GCA_023700825.1 Thermoanaerobaculia bacterium
CCCACGGCGCAAAGCGCCGCCATCGAATCCCACGCTCCGCTGGCACACTGGCCGCCTTCGGCGGCGCGCAGGCAGGAGTGCCTGCGCCACATCATCCGCCTGCTCCGCGCCGCTTTCCAGCCTGCTTTGGCCCCTGGCCTCTGGCCTTTGGCCTGCCTCTTAAAACAGCCTCATCTGCGGCTTCTGCTTCAGGAACTCGGCTGCGAAGCCGCGCTGGCGGAGCTCGCGCGCGAAGCTCTTCGAGCCGTGCGTGACGTAAACGATCCTGGGCCGCGCACGCTCGACCAGCTCGATGAGCTCCTCGAAGTCGGCGTGGTCGGAAAGCGGGAGCGCGTGGTCGCCGCCCGTCCGCCACCCGCCTTTCAGGCACCATCCCGTCAGGCTCACCGTCTCGCGCCGCGGAATCGCGCGGATATCCGCATCGAGGTGCGGCGGCACGATGACCGCCGCTCCCGCAAGGCTCGTCGTCGCCTGCGTGAAGAGCCCGGACTGCTTCGCCCAGACCTCGAAGGGGCCGACGTCCACCCCGTGCTTCAGATAGATGTCGTTGATCTTCGCGATCGCCGGATGGACGACGACGCGCACGCCGTGTCGCGCGAGCCAGGAGCAGACCTCCTGCGCCTTGCCGAGCGAGTACGCGAGAAGCACCGGAACGTTGCCGCTTCCGATGATGTCGGATACGAGCGTCAGGAGCCGCTCGCCGAGCTCTTCCCGCGACGGGAAACGCCACTCGGGCGAGCCGTAGGTCGACTCCATGATCACCGCGTCGGCCTCCGGCACTTCGGCTTCCTCCGCCGTCCAGGACGGCCGCAGGCGGAAGTCTCCGGTGTAGAGAAGCGATTCCCCGTCGCGCCGGACGAGCGTCATCGCGGAACCGAGGATGTGCCCCGCCGGGAACAGCTCGACCTCGTGCTCCCGGAGCTCGAGCGTTTGCCGGTACGGAAGCTCCGTCGAGCTCAACGAGCTGCCGAGCCGGCTCCGGACGATCGCCGCCGTCGCCGGCGTCGCGACGAAATGCTCGTGCCGCCCGATGTGGTCGCTGTGCGCGTGGGAGACGATCGCGAGCGCCCTGGGTGACGAGGGATCGAGATAGATGTCGCCGACCGTCAGGCGCAGGTCGGGATCGGCCTGGAAAAAGGATCCGAGCATGTCGATTTGCTACGATACACACACTGGGCACCTCGCGCGATTCCGACGCCTCCGATGGCGAGGTCGTCGCGCGGAGCCTTTCGAGCAGACACCGATGCCGTTCTCACCGGGAGCAAAGTTCGGTCGTTACGAGATCCTCTCGCCCATCGGCGCGGGAGGCATGGGGCAGGTCTATCTAGCCCGCGACCCGCAGCTCCGTCGCGCGGTCGCGCTCAAGGTTCTCGGCAGCCACATCGTCGCCAGCCCGGAGCATCGCGACAGGCTGCGGCACGAAGCGCAGGCCGCCTCGGCGCTCAACCACCCCAACATCCTGACCGTCTACGAGATCGGGGAGGTTGCCGGCCACCCCTTCATCGCGACCGAGTTCGTCGAGGGCGTGACGCTGCGGAAGCGGATGTCGGCGGGCGGCCTCGACACCGGGGAGGTCATCGACATTTTCTCCCAGGTCGCGCGCGCGCTCGCGGCCGCCGAGTCGGCCGGCGTCGTCCACTGCGACATCAAGCCCGACAACATCATGCTGCGCAACGACGGCTACGTGAAGGTGCTCGACTTCGGCCTCGCCTTCGTGCGCGACCCCCTGAGCATCGAGGAGATGTCACGGCCCGGCGTGGTGCGGGGCACGGTCCAGTACATGTCGCCCGAGCAACTGCGGCTCGAGCATCTCGACTCGCGCACCGACATCTGGAGCGTCGGCGTGGTGCTCTACGAGGCCCTTGCCGGGAGACCGCCGTTCGAGGGGACGACCATCGGCGAGCTGATCGCCGCGATCCTCGGCCACGATCCGGCGCCGATCGCAGCCGTCACCGGCGGGCGCGTTCCCGCCCCGTTCGAGCGGGTCCTCACGCGGATGCTCGCCCGCAATCGTGACGAGCGTTATCTGCGCGTCGCCGAGCTGCTCGAAGACCTGAAGCACGTGTCGTTCGAGCTGCAGGGGAGCCGCCGCGTCCCCGTCGGTGCGGCGGCGAACAGCCACGAAGTGAAGACCGACGACGTGACGCTGTCGGCGAGCGACCCGTCGCTCGAGCGCGAATTGCGGCCGCGCGACACCCGGCCGCGCGGCGGCAATCTCCCCACCGACCTAACGCCGTTCGTCGGACGCGAATCCGAGGAACGTGCCCTCATCGCGCTGCTGGGCCGCGCCGACGTGCGACTCGTGACCCTGACCGGACCCGGTGGCACCGGCAAGACCCGGCTCGCGCTTCACGTCGCGCGCGCTCTCGCCCCCTCGTTCCCGGACGGCGCGTGGATCGCGGATCTCTCGAACATCTCCGACCCGCGCCTCGTCCCTTCGGCGATCGCGCAGGCGCTCTCGATCAACGAAGCGGGCGGGGCCTCGGTCACCGACCTGCTCGTCGAACACATGCGGGGCCGCAGCATGCTCGTCGTGCTCGACAACTTCGAGCAGGTCACGGACGCGGCTCCGGTCGTTGGCCGCGTCCTGGCGGAGGCCGGGACGATTCGATTCGTCGTCACCAGCCGGACGCGGCTCCGCCTCGCGGGCGAAAACGAATTCCCCGTCCCTCCCCTGTCGATCCCCGACGAGTCGGAGTCGCGGCGCGACG
>JAMPYE010000066.1 GCA_023700825.1 Thermoanaerobaculia bacterium
AGCCGCGAGATCTGCGTGATCTTCATCTGGCCCCGCTTGAGCAGGCGCGCAGCCTTCATCAATCGCTTTTCCTTCAGGTAGTCACTCAAGAGCCTTCCCGTGATTCGATGGAACTTACCCGACACGTATTGACGGGTGAAACCGAGATCCCGGGAGACGTCTTCGACGGTGAGCTCCTCGTCGGCGCGCACACGCCGGTGTACGCACTTGAGGAGCTCTCGAACCAAGGCGTCCATGCGCGCTCCTTTCCATTTACGTGCGGCTGGTTTCATAAGGCAACGCCAGTACCTGAGGCCGCATACCGCAGGGCTGGCGAGATGATCGAAATGAATGTTTCTCAAAGTATAGGCTTCCGGGTCATTCAATACCGCCAGATATTGGAAATCGCGGGAAGCGTAGACACGGGTGCCCCAGATTCGTTTCATGGGAAAATACGAGCCTCGAGGTGCGCCTGATGAGTGAGTCTGCCTTTCTCCGCAAGGTCTCACTGTTCCGCGAGTTCGACGACGCCGAGCTCGCCGCCGTCGCCGCTCACTTCCTCGAAGCGAGTGTTGCTGCCGGCACGGTTCTTCTTGACGAGGGCGCGGTGAATCGGGGGCTTCACGTCGTTCGCACCGGACGGCTCCAGGTGTCGCGGCGCGTCGGTTCCGACGAGGTCGCGCTCACGGTGCTTGTTGAAGGCCAGACGTTCGGAGAGCTCTCGATTCTCGACGATGGCTTCGCGTCCGCAACTCTGCGGGCGCTCACCCCCACGACGATTTTGTCGATCTCAGCGAACAACCTTGCAGCCTTCCTGGGGAAAACGCCGCTCGCGGCAGTGAAGTTCTGGCGCGCGATGACGATCGATCTGCGCGAGCGTCTCCTCAACGCGAACGATCTCGTAAAGGAGTACTTCGAGCTGAATCGG
Organism: Thermoanaerobaculia bacterium; assembly: GCA_023700825.1. Classification (GTDB taxonomy): domain Bacteria; phylum Acidobacteriota; class Thermoanaerobaculia; order Gp7-AA8; family Gp7-AA8; genus JACPDH01. Next base: position 908 of record JAMPYE010000066.1, read on the forward strand.
GCGCTCGTCGAGAATCCGGTCTTCCTCGAAGCCTATTCACTCTGCTCGCGTTAGACCTGCGGACTGCTCCGGCGCGCATGGACGAGTCGTGTATGCTCGCTGCATGTCGGCCCGAAGGGAGACCGAGGACGCCCGCGCTACCGGATTCCGCAGCTCGCGGCGTCGCCGCGATGCCGAACTGAAATGACCGAGACACCGCCTGATTCGCAGCGCAGCCCGTTCCGTCTCGTCGCGGTGCTCGTGCCCGTGGCACTGATCGCCGCGTCTCTCCTTCTGTATCGCGCTGAACTGCGTGCACGCCTGCCCGTCGAAGCCGCCGTGAGGACCTACGGCATCGACATCCGCCGACCGCTCGAGGCGGAGATGATCGGATACTCGCCCGCGGCCGACATCGGCTCGCAGGTCTTCGCGATGGCTGCCGTAAGCGATGCGCTCGGCAGAGTGCGCCTCAAGGGGCTGGATCAGATCGAGCGCGACGCCTGGCTCGACGTCCCCACGAAGCTCGAGGCCGAGCTCGCCGTCGCACGGAACCTCAGCCTCGACGCGGCAGCCGCCCGGCCCGGTTGGCCGATGCACCGCTATCTCCTCGGCAAAGTCGCGTACACGGCGGATCGACGTACGATCGAACGAGAGATCGTTCCGTCCCGCTGGCTCATTCCTCTTCGATCGGCTGCCCGCTCCGCGCCCGGAGCCGATTCGGCGGCAGAGACTCTGGCCGCCGTGACGCTCGAGGCCTGGGAAACGATCCCCGAATCTGACCGACGCGATGCGCAGGAGCTGTTTCGCCGCGCGTTCCTCGATCCGTCGTTCGTACGGAAGGCGTGGGGAGTTTCGGCGAACGCGATCGGCGCCGAGCTCGCGTCCGGGGCGGTGCCTGAATCGGCGCCAAGTCTGATGGCGGCCGCACGATCCGCGGCGGCGATGGGCGAGGGGAGGGTTGCCGAGTCGCTCTACCGTCGTTGGGAGAGCGCGGAGTGGAAGGAGCGCGAAGCCGACCTCACGGAGATGCGGACGCGAAGCGAGCGCGGCGACTGGACCGGCCTCGTCGGAGCGAGCCGCGGCTGGGCGTCGAAACACTCTCCACGCGACTTCGATACGCCCGCCGCGAGGGAGCAGCTCGAGGAGATTCTCCGCCTCTGGCCGCGAGACCAGGTTTCGGCATGGGCAGGATCGCGCCAGGCCGAGATCCTGCGCTATTTCCTCGCCGGGCGCATGGACGGGATCGACGGCGAGGTGCTCGCCGGCGCCGCGTCGTCGCTCTCCGGAGTCCCCTTTCCGACGCAGGCGCGGCTGTTTCTCGCCGCGGGGCTCGTGAGGAGCGCGGAGGAGCTGGCGTCGGGCTCGGTAACGAAGGGCACCTTCGAGTGGACCGACTACTACGTCGATCTCGCCCGCTACCATCTCGCACGGAACGCGCGCGAGAGTGCCGTGGAGGCGCTCGACCGCATCGCCGCGACGGCGCGAGGCGAGTGCGACGCAGCGTTGCTGCGCGCCTCGCTTGCGGCCGCGCCACCGCCGCCGGAGCCGATCGCGATGACCGCGCCGGATGGATCGATCCTGCCCGAGGCGTGGGCGACGAACGGGATGCTGTCGCTCTGCGTCGATCCCCGCGCTACGGCGGGCCGCACGCTAGTCGTCGAGCTCGTGACCGAGGGCGACGGGCTGGTCGAGTGGGGATGGAACGATGCCCGCTCCGCAACCGTTTCGGCGGCCGGAGGCGCCTCGACGATTCGTGTTCCGCTTTCGGGGCTCGACGGGCGCAACGTCTTCTTCGCGCGACCGGCGCTCGGCGGGAAAATCGTGAGCCGCGCGGCCCGCGTCGAGTAGTTCGAAAATTCGAGCCTTGCGTTGCCGGCGCGACATCACGATCGCCTATACTTCCCGCGCTATGAACCGCCTCGAATCGCTGCTCTCGAAAATCGAACGCCGTGACGCCGTCGTCGGCGTGATCGGCCTCGGCTACGTTGGTCTTCCCCTCGCGCTCCTGTTCAAGGAGTGCGGCTTCCAGGTGGTCGGATTCGACGTCGACCCGTCGAAAGTCGAGCGCCTGCACCGTGGCGAGTCGTACATCCGCCACATCGGCCCCGAGCGTGTCGCGGCCGCCTTCGCCCCCGCCGATGGTGTCAGGCCGATCAGGGCGACGACCGACTTCGGGAAGCTCTCCGAATGCGACGCGATCCTCATCTGCGTTCCGACTCCGCTCGGCGGCCACCGCGAGCCTGATCTCACCTACGTGTGCGGCACGGCCGAGACGATCGCCTCGACGTTCCGTCCCGGGCAGCTCGTCATCCTCGAGTCGACCACCTATCCAGGCACGACTCGCGAAGAGCTCCTGCCGCGACTCGAACACGCTGCGGGTGGTCCTTTCGCGTGCGGAACCGACTTCTTCCTCGCGTTCTCGCCCGAACGCGAAGATCCGGGCAACCCGAAGTTCGACACGAGGACGATTCCGAAGGTCGTCGGCGGCATGGACGAGGGATCGCTCGAGGCGGCAGTTGCGCTCTACGGCTCTGCGATCGACACGGTCGTCCCGGTGTCGAGCCCCGAAGTGGCGGAGTCGGCGAAGCTGCTGGAGAACATCTTTCGCGCCGTGAACATCGCACTCGTCAACGAGCTCAAGGTCGTCTTCGATCGCATGGGGATCGACGTGTGGGAAGTGATCGAGGCGGCGAAGACGAAACCGTTCGGCTACATGCCCTTCTACCCCGGCCCCGGCATCGGCGGGCACTGCATCCCGCTCGACCCGTTCTATCTCTCGTGGAAGGCGTCGGAGAGCGGCAGCTGGGCGCGGTTCATCGAGCTCGCCGGCGAGATCAACGCGCTGATGCCTCGCTACGTCGTCGACCGCGTTGCCCTCGCGCTCAACGATGCCGGACGCAGCATGAAGGGATCGAAGATCCTCGTGCTCGGGCTCTCGTACAAGGCTGACATCGACGACGACCGCGAGTCCCCCTCGTTCGAGGTCATCGAGCATCTCCAGGAGCGAGGCGCGGTCGTCGACTACTGCGACCCGCACATTCCGAAGGCGAAGAAGGGCAGGAAGCACGACCTCCACATGGCCTCGGTGCCATGCGACGCCGACACGTTAGGGCAGTTCGACGCGGTGCTTCTCGTTACGGCTCACAAGGAGTTCAGGAACCCGGCGATCTACGCCAAGGCGAAGCTCGTGATCGACACGCGCAACGCGGTGCCCCCGGGCGCGGTCACGAGCGGCAAGCTCTGGAAGGCGTGAGGGCTGGCCAGAGGCCAAAGGCCAGAACAGCCGAGAGGCGGGCCGGAGGCCAGGGGCGTGCGATCAGCAGGTTGCGCGGCGCGGTGCTCGCGCGTGGCTTTCTGTTAGGCCGCCTTCGAACGGCGCGTGGGACGCTGGTCAGGCGCTCCGGACAGGGGTGCCGGCGATGATGGCGCGGGGATTCACGTCGAAGAGGAGTTGCTCGACCTCTTCACCCCAGTCGCGGCGCACGCGCTCCCGGGCGGCGGCGAGGCGAGGCGGCCGGCGATCGAGGTTGTGCGCGTCGGACGCGACCACGTGAACCAGGCCGCGGCGAAAGAAGTCGCCCGCCGCCGCGAGCGCGGCGCGACCGAACTCACCGACCAGGCTCGAGGCGGTGATCTGCGTGACTGCCCCTTTCCGCACGAGCGACTCGAGAAGCTCGGGCTCGCGAACCAGCTGGAGATTGCGCTCCGGGTGCGCGATCACCGGGGTCACGCCGATCACCGCGAGCTCGTGGATCACGTCTCCCGCACTGCGTGGAACACTGCTCCCGGGGAACTCCACCAGCAGATAGGCGGTCCGGTTCAGTCCCGCGAGCGGACCCGCGGCGCCCTCCTCCCAGAGCTCTACCGCGTCGGCGGAAAAGAAGTACTCGCATCCCGGGAGAACCGCCGGCCTACCGCCGAGCAGGGTGTTGAGCTTCAATAGCAGCTCGTCACGCTCCCGCGGATCCTCGTTGAGCCAGCCCTCGCGGAGAACGTGGGGCGTCGCGACGATCGTCGTCGTGCCTTCGGCCGCCGCGTGCCGGCAGAGCGCGACCGACTCGTCCCAGTCGTCCGGACCGTCGTCGATTCCCGGCAGGCAGTGGAAGTGGAGGTCGATCATGGCGAAGGCCGAGAATACCAGAAGGCTTCGCGGGAGCTCCATGGAGCTCCCGCGTCCGGCTCAGTCGGCGCGTTTGGGCGTCCATCGCCCCGCGTCGCGGCTCCGGTACTTCTCCATGACCTTCCGGAAGGCCTCGTCCATGTCGATTTCGAGGGAGTTAGCCAGCGCTAGAAGAACGAATACGACGTCGGCGATCTCCTCGCCAACCTCCTGCGGAGCTTCGCCCGGCTTCTTCGGCTTCTCGCCGTATTCGTGGTTGAGCAGGCGGGCGAGCTCTCCGACTTCTTCCGTGACGCGCGCCAGCATCGAGAGAGGCTTCCAGTACCCCTCCTCGAACTGCGAGATCCAGTCGTCGACCTGCCTCTGTGCGTCGCCAAAGCTCATGTTTCGGTCTCCTGGGGCCAGCGGCCCCGATTTCTGTTACTATTTTGCGGAATGTACCGGCGGCCTCTGCTCGCGATTCTGCTCGCGACCGTGCTCGGCGTGCCTGCCTTCGGGCAGGTGAAACTCGTCGTGCGCGCCGACGGCACGAAGTCGATCTTCAACCTCGCGACGAAGCGCAGCGCGGCTCCGCGAACCGTCGACTACGACTGGCTCGCGCGGCAGCGCGACCGCGAGTCGCGCTTCGACGATACGATCCGACGGCATGCCTCGAAGTATGACGTCGACCCGCTCCTCGTCAAGGCAGTCATCCAGGTGGAGTCGGGCTTCAACCCCGAGGCGGTGTCGTACAAGGGCGCTCGCGGGCTGATGCAGCTGATGCCGGGGACGGCAAAGCGCTTCGGGGTGAAGAACATCCACGACACCGACGAGAACATTCGTGCCGGTTGCGAGTACCTCGCGTTCCTCCTCAAGATGTTCCCGAACGACCTGACGCGCGCGCTCGCCGGCTACAACGCCGGAGAAAACGCGGTCGTCCGATATCGGGGCGTGCCGCCGTACGAGGAAACGCAGCTCTACGTGCAGAAGGCGCTCACGGTCTATTACGGCCGCCCGTACGGTGGGGTGGCGGTCGGGCGTGGCGGGCGGATCTCCGGAGGCCCCGTGCCCCCCGGGGCGATCAAGCTCAGCGAAGGACGCCCGGCGGGAGGGAGGAAGCTCGGTGGAGGCTTCAAGAGTGAGGAGGCGAAGACGTTGCGCACATCCTCGTCGACGAAGCTTGGCAAGGCGAGCGCGATGGTGCCCACCCCCGTGGCGCTGGGCTCGATGTGAGGAGAGCCGCCCCGGCGGCGCGCTCCTTCCGCCTATAATCTCTTCCGAGACGAGTTGATGCCCCCGCAGACGAAGCCGAACACGCCTCCACCGTTCGACCAGGGTGTCTTCCTCCTTCACTACAATCGTGGGCGGGAAGCCTTTCAGGAAGGGCGCTACGGAGAGGCTCGCAACGAGTTGGAGAAGGCGCAGAAGATGCGCCCTGACGACTCGGACGTGCTCAATCTTCTCGGGCTCGTCTACTTCAAGACGAGCGCTCTTCCCGAAGCCGAAGTGATCTACCGGCGCCTTGCCGCGGAGAATCCCAACGTCTTCGTCCTTCACTCGAACCTCGGCCTGATTCTCTTCAAGCTCGGAAAGCCGGAGGACGCGGAGAGCTTCCTGCTTCGCGCGATCGAGCTTCGTCCGAATTACGCGAAGTCGCATCTCTATCTCGGCATGCTCTATCGCGAGAAGAAGAAGCTCGGGCTCGCTCTCGAGCATCTGAAGTTCGCGGGCGCCGACAAGCTCGTGCGCGAGGTCGAGGCCGAGATGGGGCACGGAAGGCCCGAGGGAGCTGCGGCCGCAGTTTCGCCGGCGCCGGCTTCTCCCGCCGCCCAACCGATGCCGCGCCTGACCGCGGAGGTTCCGATTCCGACCTACCGGACGCAGGAGACTCCGATCGACGCGACGCTTCCCGACATCCGGGCGATTTCGCAGAAGGAAGCGGAGAAGGCGGAGCGGAAAGACGAAAACACGCAGAAGATCCGGGCGCTCGCGAACGCGACGCCGGCGGCAGCTTCCGCGCCCACTGCGCCCGTTGCGCCCGCGCCCCCTGTGCGCGCCGCCGCCCCGGCTCCGATGGCTCCGCCACTCGCCCCCGTCGCTCCGCCGGCACCGGTCGCGGCCCCGGCAGCGCCTCCCGCTCCTCCGGTCCGAAGCGACGCGGAGACCCGCTCGCGCGCGGCGCAGAAGCTGCAGCAGGCAGTGGACGAGCAGGTCCACGTCGAGGAGAAGCGGCTCAACCTCGAGCGAAAGATCGAAGGGGCTTCGCACACCTTCACCCTGCACGAGAACGGATTCCTCGAGATCAACTTCCAGAAGCGCGTGCACGTGCGGCGTGGAACCGTCTCGAGCTACAGCGGCAACCTCAAGTTCATCGGCGAATCGGGCCTCGTAGGCACGACCGCGGGATCGATGGTGAAGGTCGAGGGGCAGGGACGGATCTTCCTCTACGAGAAAGGGATGAAGACGTTCCTTCTCGACCTCAACGACGAGTTCATCTACGTCGAGGGGTCGAACCTTCTCGCGCTCGAGGACTCGCTCTCGTTCCGCGTCGAGCCGATCTACGACGGCACCTACCAGCGCAAGATCGACACGATCAAGATCTTCGGCAAGGGCTCGCTCGCCATCTCGACGCAGATCGAGCCGCTGACCCTCCGCGTCTCACGCGAGTACCCGCTCCTTCTCTCGTCGGGCGCACTGGTCGCCTGGACTGGCTCGATCATCCCGATGGTGGTCGAGGACTCGCAGCTCGAGAACGTGATGATCTCGGCCGACGACGACTCGTTCCGCATCCGCTTCGAAGGCGACGGCATCGTCGTGTCGGAGCAGTAATTCAGGTCATAGGTCAACGGTCAGAGGTCGAAGCAGGCCGGAAGGCAGGCCAGAGACCAAGGGCCGTGGGCGGGAGAGGGGCGATGCGCAGGCCCGCAACGTTCGACCCACGCGGGGCGAATTGCTTGTGCCCGCCCGGCCCCCCGGGTCCCGCTGCGCGGGACCGGGGCTAAGGTCGGATGTCGCTACGCGACAACGGCGGATCGCACAACAATGAAAACGGGGCGCCTCCGATCACTCGAAGGCGCCCCGCTTGTTGATTCTCGAATTCGTTGCCTGTCTAACAACTAACAACTAACAACTAACAACTAACAACCTACTTCCGAAACACATCCTCCACCGGGATGATGTTGACCTGTTCGCTGCGGATGCCGAGCTTCATCGCTCCGATGACCTTGTCCTCGTCGAGCAGGGCCTTTGGCTTCTCGCCTTCGTACTTGATCGTCGAGATCTCGTCGGTCACGAGCTTCTTCATGAGCCCTTCGGCGTCCTTCGTGATCATCACGATCTTCATGTCCTTCGGGTGGATGTGCTTGCGGATCGCCTTGTTCACGTCTGCGAGGGTGAGTTTTGCGAGCGCGGCGCGCATGTGCGCCGAGTACTCGCCGATGCCGTACCACTCGGAGTCGAGCGCGTAGCCGATCTGCTGGTTGGAGGTGGACGTCTTCACGTAGACGTTCTTCATCAGATAGTCGCGCGCCATTTCGAACTGCGCCTTCGTCATTCCGTTCTTCACGAGCTTGTCGACTTCGTAGAGCGCGATCCGGAGAGCCATGTGGCCGTTCTCCGGAACCACGGGACGGATCCAGACCTCGAAGATCTGCTTCTGGCGCCCGATGTTCGGGTCGGGGAAGAACTGGTACATGCCGCGCGGGAAGGCCTCGATGTAGGCGTAGTCGCCGTAGTTCATTCCGCGTGTCTCGCGGATACGGTCGTACAGGTGCGACATCGACGCGCGATGCTCGCCGAGCCAGGCGCGCGCCACGTCGAGCGCGGCAAAGTCGGCCGACGCGCGGTTCACGTCGATGGGGTGTCCGAACGAGATCGCGGTCGCGCGGGTGTCCTTGGCGACGATGTCGACGTTGTGTCCCTTGGGCGGCTTGCCGGCGATTCCGGTGACTCGCGGCGTCACTCCGGCGGGGAGTTTCCCGAGTTCGGACTGCAGCGACGACATCACGGCGTCAGTCACGCCGCCGTTGATCCCGACCTTCAGGTTCCCGGTCGTGTAGTGCTGCTTCGCGAACGCCTTCACGTCGCCGAGCGTGATCGAGCCGATTCCCTCGACCGTGCCGAGCACCGCGTGGCCGTAAGGCGTGCCCTCGAAGATCCGGTTCTGCAGCCACTCCTTGCCGAGCTCTTCCTCGTTATTCGAGCGGAGGTCGATCGTGAGGGAATTCAGCTGGTTGGTCTTGAGGCGGTCGAAGTCCTCCTGCCGGAAGCCCGGCTCGAGGAGCTGAGGCAGGGCGACCGAGGAGAAGCGCTCCCAGTTGTCTCGATGCACCGACATCGTGAAGGTAGTCATCTCCTTGTCGACCTGCGCGCCGAGGCTTCCGGCGATCGGGTAGAGCGCCTTGTTGATCTCGTCGATGCGCATCGCCTTTGACCCCGCGTCGGCGATCATCGAGGCGGTGAGGCGAGCGAGCCCTTCCTTGCCCTTCGGGTCGTACGCGGAGCCGATGTCGAAGAGGAGCTTGATGCGGAGCTGCGGCAGCTCCGACTTCTGCACGATGATCTGCTTCGCGTCGAGCGCAACCTGGGAGGGAGAGAAGGTCGCGAGCGAAGGGAGGGTCTCGATGCCGGCAGGGAGCGCGTCCTTCGCGAGCGTCGTCACGACGAGCGACTCGTCGACGAAATACTTCTTCGCCGCAGCGTCGAGATCCTCGGGGGTCAGCGACGCGTAGACGCGGAAGACGTTGTTGAGTGTGTCGTACGAGCGGCGGTAACGGACAAAGCGCGCCAGCGTGCCGGCGATCGTGTCGGTGTTGTCGAGCCGCGCGGTGAACGAGTAGCGCGCGTTCGACTTCGCCTCCTCGAGGCGCTTCGCGTCGATCCCCGCGGCGCGAGTGGCCGCTACCGCGCGCAGGATCTCGTCGCGGACGTAGAGGGCGTCCTCCTGCTTCTTCACGCGGGCGAAGATCGTGATCAGCTCGGGGTCGACGTTGTCGGAGCCGCCGGCGAAGAACTGGTCGACCTTCTGCTCCTGCTCGACGAGCTTGCGATAGACGTCCGACGTGCGCCCGAAGTTGATGTCCACGAAGAGGTCGATCGCCGCGGCGTCCTTCGCGGTCTCGCTGAACGCCGGGCCGCGAAAGGCGACGGCGACCCAGGGGGCCGTCGGCGTCGCCCAAGGGACGTGCGCGTAGATCGAGCCCTTGGGAGCAGGCTCCTGGGGAATCGCGACCGTTTCACCCGAGCCGGGTTTCCAGCCGCCCCAGTACTTCTCGACGAGCGGGAGCACCTTCGCGGGATCGACGTCACCCGCGACGATGATCGCGGCATTCTCGGGGCGGTACCAGCGCGAGAAGAACGTCTTCGAGTACTCGTACTGGTTCGGCATGTCCTCGATGTCCTCGATGAACCCCATCGTGGTGTGCCTGTAGGTGTGCGTCGTGAACGCCTTCGCGCGCATCGTCTCGTAGAGCTTCTGGATCGGGTTTGCCGAGTTCTTGTTGTACTCGCCGAGCACCGCGTTCGCCTCGGTCTTGAAGGCCTCGACCGGGTAGGAGAGGTTCTGGAAGCGATCGGCCTCGATCTTCAACATCGTCTCGAGGTCTTCCTTCGCGAAGGTCACGTGGTAGTTCGTGTAGTCGTCGGTCGTGTAGGCGTTCTGCCTGGCGCCCGCCTTTGTGACGATCGCGTTGTACGCCTCGGGCGAGAGCGTCGGCGTGCCGCGGAACATCATGTGCTCGAAGAAGTGGGCGAAGCCCGACTTGCCCGGCTCCACCTCGTTGCGCGACCCGGTCAGCACCGGGATCTGCACCGACACGATGTTCGGGAAGCCGGTCGGGACCACGATCACGACCAGTCCGTTGGGCAGGGTGGTCGTCGTCGCCTTGAACGGGAGAATGTCGTCGCCAGTCTCGGCAGCCGATGCGGCGACGGGGACGATGGCGAGGAGCAGTGCGAGGCACGCCCCGAGGAAACGTAGATTGCGCATGTCGACTCCTGTGAGGGGTTGGATTCGAGACAGCCGGGATCAAGTGGGGCGGGGGAATGGTCCGCCGCGAGCGGCCGAATCATAGCCGAAGCCCGAATCCGGAGACGTGACCGTTCGGTGACGGCGGGTGTGTAGTTGCGGGCCTCGCACGGGCGACGAGCGGGAGGAGGCCGGATGATTCGTGCGCACCGCACCGCAGAGACTCGGCGGCCTGCAATTCGGTTCTCGAGTTCCACGAGACCGACAGCCGGCCGCCGGCTTCTCACCGGTCAGCGATGCGCGGGGATCCTTACGGCTCTGCGATCAGTAGCCGTCCTCATTCCAGCCGGGGCGCCTGCCTTCGGGGGTCTTGAGCAGCTTGATGATCTCCGTCTGGCCCGAAGCCATTGTCGACAAGAGCTGAGAGAGCAGCAGCTTGACGTCCTCGTCGTGCCTGCTCAGTCCGGCCTCGAGTTGGGCCATCAACGACTTCACCGCCGCATCGTGGGCCAGCAGATCGGCTGCCAGCTGGGCGGTCGCAGCGCTCTGGCTCGCGAGTGCCGCGCCGATCCTGTCGTCGTGCGTGCTCAGGTCGCTCAGTGCAAGCTCGCTGTTCTTCCACGCTGCCTCGTTTTCCGCGGCGGCGATCTTGGCGTCCCACGAATTGCAGGCGTCCACGGGTACCTTTGCGATCAGGTAGGCTGCCTGCACGATCTTGGTCGCCCCGCAAACGCTGATGCAGACGATGCCCGTCGGGTCGCAGCCGGACGCGTCGCAGGCCAGCTGCGCCGCCGTTAGGCTGATGTTGGCGCCTGCGAGCGCGGCCTGGTAGTAGGCGAATCCCCCGCCGCTGCATCGCGAGGAGTTGTTCGACACGAGGCCCAGCGGATGGAGTACGAGATAGTCGAGATCCGTGCCCGTGTCGGGGTAGTTTGGCGTGAACGCCGCCGTCCCGACCTCGCTCGACGCCGCCACGAGAGCCGACGTTTCGGCCAGGTCCGTTCTTCCGGCGATGCGAGCAGCCTGGCTCCGCTTGACGATCTGTCTCGTGGCCTCGAGAAACTGCTTCTTGTTCGGGATGGCCTCGAGCGCCTGCTCCACGTCGGGGCTGTTCCAGTAAAGGCCGTTGGAGGCCGTCGAGTCGAGCCCTCCGGCCTTTTCGATCACGAGGATCATGTCGTACATGGCCTGCTGGAGCTCGGCGCCGCCGATGGGCGCGGGTTCCGCAGCCGAAGCGGCAGCGGGGGCCAGGATCGCGAGAGTCAGAAGCAGAATCGTGGAGACGCACTCGGTTGTGCGCGTTTTCTTCATGTGTGACCTTCCTTTCCGAAGGAACTGGTGTGTTCCTGATTCTAGGGATCGCGAGCCAAGCACTCTCGGCTGACGGTCACCGCAAAGGGTGACGCTCGCGACCACCGTGCCGCCATTCCGGACACGCCTTCGGAGAAGTTGCTCGAGGGATCCGCGCGCAACTGCTCGTCCGCCGCACATCCGGCCATTGTTCCTTCGCGATCCCCGCCAGGACGTGCGCCGTCCTTCTCGGGGGGAGCGAAAGAGAGCAGCGAAACCATTTCTTCGCGACGTTCGTCTGACGAGGCATCAACACAGCGATGCATGAACGCAGGAAAGAAGGAGCTCACCTTGAAGCGACTCTCTCTGCTCGCGGCGACTGCCGCATTGGCAATTCTCACCGGGTCGGCGCACGCCGGCGATCTCGTTCGTGTCGTGCGCGCGAAACTCTCCGCGGGTGATCTCGCGAGCGGCATCGCTGCCGCCGAGGACTACAAGCGCGCGACAGGCGTCGACGAGGAGTATCTCAATGCGGTCGGTTGGCTCGCGCGCGGCGCGGAGATGCTGAAGCGGCCCGAGCTGGCCGGTCTCTATGTCGATGAGCTGCATCGCGAGATCCCGGAGGAAAGGGAGGAGTATCTGACTCCCTACGGCGCGGCGATCGAGGTGGAAGGAAGGCTCATCGCCGCATGCGATGGCCGCGGCGCCGCGATTCGCTTCCTCGAGGGCGAACTCGGCGATGCGAAGGCGACGTCGCTTCGATCGCGCATCAGCAAGAACCTCAACATGCTGTCGCTCGAGAGTCGGCCCGCTCCTCCAGTCGCGATCGCCGACGTCATCGGGAAGCTG
>JAMPYE010000067.1 GCA_023700825.1 Thermoanaerobaculia bacterium
GAGCTCCGAGCGTCGCTTTCGCCTTCTCTTCGAGCGCAACCTCGCCGGCGTCGTGAGGATGAACCTCGACGGCACCATTCTCGAGTGCAACGAGGCTTTCGCGGGCATCGTGGGGGCCACGGCCGCCGCCGACCTGACCGGCCGCTCGCTCTCCGAGATGATCGAGGACGCCGATTCGCGGGGCCTCTTCTGCCAGGCGCTCCAGCGAGACCGGTTCGTCTCGAACACGGAGGCGAGAATCGTTCGCCCCGACGGAGCCGGCGCGTGGCTCCTGCTCAATCTCGGCTCCCCGAGCGCCGACGACTCCCCGTTCGTCGAGGGAACAGTCCTCGACATCACCGAGAGGAAGGACGCGGAGGCGAAGATCGCCCACCAGGCGCATCACGACCCGCTTACGGGTCTCTGCAACCGGGCCTACTTCATCGACCAGCTCGAGCAGTCGATGGCGCTGGCGCGCCGCCAGGGCACCAGTCTCGGGCTTCTCTACATCGACCTCGACGAGTTCAAGCCGATCAACGACACGCTCGGCCATGCCGCCGGCGACGCGTTGCTGCAGGAAGTCGCGTCACGCCTGAGCCGCGGCCTGCGACGGACCGACGTCGTCGGGAGGATGGGAGGCGACGAGTTCATTCTCCTGCTGAACTCGCTCAAGCACGACGACGACGCGGCCATCGTCGCAGCGAAGACGCTCGAAACGCTGGCCGAACCGGTCGAGCACGCCGGCCGGACGCTGAGGATCACCGCCAGCATCGGCGCGGCGATTTTCCCGAGAGACGCGGACGAGACCGACTCGTTCATCGCCGCGGCGGATCGCGCCATGTACACCGCGAAGAACGCGGGGAAGAACCGCTACTCGGTCAGCCCCGGCCGGGCCGCCACGGAAGCCTGAATCCATTCTCGCGACGCCCTGCAACGCCCTAGAAACCGCACAAAAGAAAACGCCAGCCTTTCGGCTGGCGTGACTTGATGTCGTATTGGCGGGGCCGACGGGGCTCGAACCCGCGACCTCCGGCGTGACAGGCCGGCATTCTAACCAACTGAACTACGACCCCGCTTGGCAACGGCTGCTAACGACTCAGCCCGACCTCGAATTCCCGAGGCGAGCGAGATGGTAAACAGTGATGGGAATCGAGTCAAGCGACCCGCGATCAGCCCATGAATACGGGCAGGATCGCGGCATCCCGGAGCATCGGCGCGGCCGTGTCCTTCGTCGAGAGCAGCGGCTCCACGGGGGGCCAGGCAATCCCGATCTCCGGATCGTTCCAGCGGATCCCGCGGTCGTTCGCCGGCTCGTAAAGCGCGGTGCACTTGTAGACGACGTCCGCGGACTCGCTCGTCACGCAGAATCCGTGCGCGAATCCGGGTGGGACCCAGAGCTGCCGCTTGTTCTCCTCCGACAGCTCGACGCCGACCCACCTGCCGAAGTGCGGTGAGCCGCGGCGGATGTCCACCGCAACGTCGAAGATCGTTCCGCACACCGCGCGAACCAGTTTCCCTTGAGGGTTCGGCTGCTGGTAGTGAAGCCCGCGCAGCACCCCGCGCGACGAGCGCGAGTGGTTGTCCTGCACGAACGAGTCGCCGATGCCTGCCTCGGTGAATCGCGCCGCGTGGTAGACCTCCATGAAGAAGCCGCGGTCGTCGCCGAACACCCTTGGCTCGACGATCAGCACACCGGGGAGAGCTGTTTCGACGAAGTTCATGCGGCGCGCATGATAACAGAGGGTCGGAGCGACGCTCCCAGCTCGATGTGGCGCAGGCACTCTTGCCTGCGCGCGGCGCAACGCGCCGCAACGGGATGCCTCCGATTGGAGGTGATGCCGCCTTCGGCGGCGCGCAGGCGGGAGTGCCTGCGCTACATTGCTGTAGAATCCGCCTTCTCCGGTCAGGCCGGAATCGAACGATGAGCAAACCCTTCTACATCACCACGGCCATTCACTACGTCAACGACGTCCCCCACATCGGCCACATCTACGAGAACGTCACGGCCGACGTCATCGCGCGCTACAGGCGCATGAACGGGGACGACGTCTATTTCCTCACCGGCACCGACGAGCACGGGCAGAAGATCGAACGGACCGCCGCGAAGAAGGGCATCAGCCCGATCGAGCTCGCCGACCAGGTCGTCGCCGCGCACCACGCCAACAACGCGCGGCTCCAGATCTCGAACGACGACTTCATCCGCACGACGCAGTCGCGTCATCGCGACGGCGTCTACGAGATCATCCGGCGAATCCGCGAGAAGAACCCCGACGACATCTACCACGGCGAGCACTCGGGCTGGTACTGCCAGAGCGAGGAGACCTTCGTTCCCGAATCGCAGGTGACGGACGGCAAGTGCCAGGACGGCCACCCGGTCGAGATGACGACGGAGAGGAACTACTTCTTCCGTCTCTCGAAGTACGAGAAGCCGCTGCTCGATTTCTATCGCGCGAATCCGGAGTTCGTGAAACCGAAGGGACGGTTCAACGAAGTCATCTCGTTCGTCGAGGCCGGCCTTCGCGACCTGTCGGTCTCCAGGACCGCGATCAAGTGGGGCATTCCTTTCCCGGGCGACGAAGAGCACATCATCTATGTCTGGCTCGACGCGCTGACGAACTACATCTCCGCCCTGGGATTCGGAAGCGCCGACCTCTCGCGCTACGACAAGTACTGGCCCGCCGACATCCACCTCATCGGCAAGGACATCGTCCGCTTCCACGCGGTCTACTGGCCCGCGTTTCTCATGGCCGCCGGCCTGCCTCTCCCGAAATCGATCGTCTCCCACGGCTTCTGGCTTCGCGACAACGTCAAGATCTCCAAGTCGCTGGGCAACGTCGTGCGCCCCGACGAAGTGATCGACCGCTACGGGGCGGAGGCGTTTCGCTACTACCTGTCGAGAGAGATGGTCTTCGGCCAGGACTCGAACTACTCCGACGAGTCGTTCTTCACGCGCTACAACGCGGAGCTCGCGAACGGGATCGGCAACACGATCTCCCGCGCGTCGAAGATGTGCGAGACGTACTTCGAAGGAAAGACTCCCCCGCTGAGCTGCGACGACAACGAGCTCAAACGTGCGGCCGAGGAGACGATCCCCGTGTGGACGCGCGAGATGGACCAGTTCGCGTTCCAGCGCGCGCTCGAGGCGGTCTGGAAGTTCCTCGACGCCGTCAACGGCTACATCGTCAGCCGCGAGCCCTGGCGCATGTTCAAGGAGAACGGAGCCGACGACGCCCTCTCTCGCGTCCTCTGGAACTCCCTCGAGTCGCTCCGGCTCGCGTGGACCATGGTCGCCCCGTTCATGCCGTCGCTGTCCGCCGAAGCGCTTCGCCGCATCGGCGCGGGGAGCGAGCCGCCGCGTGTCGAACTTCTGAAGTGGGGACTGTTGCCGACGAACGAACCGCTCGTCACCGGCGACGCGCTCTTCCCGAGAATCGATTTTCAAACCTACGTCGCAGAGACGAAGAACGAAGGAGCCACGGTGTCCGAACCGATCCAGGATAAGAAGGAAGAAGCGCAGCCCGCGGCTCCCGCCGCGACAGCGGTCGCCGCGCCCGCCGCCGAGGCAGTCGCAGAGACTGCGAAGATCACGATCGACGACTTCTTCCGCGCCGACCTGCGCGTGGCGCAGATTCTCGAAGCGGAGAACGTGCCGAAGTCGAAGAAACTGATTCGCATGAAGGTCACCACGGGCGACTCCGAACGGCAGATCGTCGCCGGGATCGCGACGAAGTACACGCCCGAGGAGCTCGTAGGACGCAAGGTCGTGATCGTCGCGAATCTTCAGCCGGCGAAGTTGATGGGCATCGAATCGAACGGCATGGTTCTCGCAGCGTCGATCGACGGCGAGCCGAGCCTCGTCGCCGTCGATCAGAATGTTCCGAACGGCACGAAGGTGAAGTAAAAGTTTTCCAGGAGTCTGTGGACAGACAGCACTCGTGAGCGCATATTTGTAGCGTCGGTGTAAGCGAGACTCTCACCGGCCTGGCCGGCACGCTCTAGCGCGCCGAAAACCCCTCTTCGACCCGCGGACGGAGAGGGGTTTTTTTCGTGGCCGGCATGGTCGGCGGTGGTTGCGTGCGCAGCGCGCGGTGTGAAGGGTTGTTAGTTGTCAGACAGCCTCGGACGGGGCCAGCAGCTGCGCGTCGAGCCTCGGATCACCCCCACCCTCGCGGATGTGCCTTCGGCGGCCTGCCGCTCGTGGTCGAAGCCGCTGCAGCTGCCGCAACGACATCCGTCCCGTGATCCGAAATCTTCTAACAACTAAAAACTAACAACTAACAACTCTTGCTAGACTCTCCAGCGCAATTCAACGGGAGGTCTCGCATGCAGAACTGGTTCGTAGCAGTCGCCGGGAAACAACTCGGTCCGTGGGCCACGGACGAAGTCGTTCGCCGCATTCAGAGCGGAGAGATTCCGCGTGACGCCCACGTGTTCACGCAGGGCATGGCCGGCTGGGAGCCCGTCGCCGGACGCCCTGAGTTCTCGCAGGCATTTTCGATGCCGCCGGCAGCCGCCGCGCCACCTGCCGCATCGTATGCGCCCGCTCCCGCGTCGTACGCCCCGCAGGGGGGAGATCGCGTCGCGCACGAGATCGACTACGAGATCTTCGGAGAAGAGATGCAGCTCGTCGAGATCACTCTCGACCCGCAGGAGGTGTGCATCGCAGAGGCCGGCTCGTTCCTCTACATGGAGCCGGGTATCCAGATGGAGACGATCTTCGGCGACGGCTCGAAGCAGCAGTCGAGCGGAGTGATGGGCAAGCTGCTTTCCGCCGGCAAGCGGGTGATCACCGGAGAGTCGCTCTTCATGACGGCGTTCGCCAACACCGCGAGCGCCCGCCAGAAGGTGGCCTTCGCGGCGCCGTACCCGGGGCGAATCATCCCGATGCAGCTCTCGGAGTTAGGCGGAACGATGATCTGCCAGAAGGACTCGTTCCTCGTCGCGGCGAAGGGCATCTCGCTCGGGATCGCGTTCCAGAGAAAGCTCGGCGTCGGATTCTTCGGTGGCGAGGGATTCATCCTCCAGAAACTCGAGGGCGACGGACTGGCGTTCGTTCACGCGAGCGGCACGATCATGGAGCGCGAGCTCAAGCCTGGCGAGGCGCTGCGCATCGACACCGGGTGCCTCGTCGCGTTCGAGCCCCGCGTCAGCTACGACATCCAGTTCGTCGGCGGCGTCAAGACGGCGCTGTTCGGCGGAGAGGGCCTGTTCTTCGCCACGCTCACCGGTCCGGGGCGCGTGTGGATCCAGTCTCTCCCCTTCAGCCGCTTCGCAAGCCGCATCTTCGCCTCGGCTCCCCAGCGCGGTGGCTCGAAGGGTGAAGGCTCGCTTCTCGGCGGCATCGGCAACGCGATCATGGGCGGCGACAGTTAGGCCGCCTCGCGGCCGAACTGAGAATCGGAAAGCGAGAGATCGCCCGATCGCGTCTCTCTCGATAGGCAAACGGCCGCGGTTTCCCGCGGCCGTTTCGTTCATCCCGGAGAGTGGCGCACCCGCCATCTCTCAATTCTCAATTCTCGATTCGTTCCAGCCCGCCGCTCGTCGGCTCGAGCGCCGGTTCCGTGAAGCTCTCGCCTTCCGGCACACCCCGGTCACCCGCCGGCGCGCTCTCGTTCCCCGTCGGCCGGGTTGGACGCTGCCGGCCTTCGACGTACGGCACGAGCTCCCACTTCCCTCCGGACCAGGTCCAGACCTCCTGGAAGAAGAACCCCGCATAGCCACCGTACATCGTGAGCTTGCCGGTCGTGGGATCGACCGCCATCGCGCCGTTCATGCGGGGGGATGGCAACGATTCGGGCTGGAGCTGCTTCCAGTTCTGCCCGTCCCACTCCCAATGCTCGTTCAGGTACTGCTCCGCGGCGCTCTTCCCCCCGAACATCACCACCGTGTTCGTTTCGGGGTTGAAGCCCGTGGCGGCGCCGTAGCGGATCGACGGAAGCGTCGCGGGCTTGAGCTCCGTCCATTTCGTTCCGTCGAACGCCCACATGTCGCCGTATCTCGTCACCGCGTCGTCGGAGGTCGGCCTTCCGATTCCGCCGAAGACGATGGTCCGTTGCGACACGGGGTCGAAGAACATCGCGGAGAGTCCGCGGGGCTTCGGCGACGCCACGTCCTTGGAGAGCTTCGTCCACGCCGTGCCGTTCCAGGTCCAGGTCTCGCGCAGGTAGTTGATCTCGTCGAAGCCACCGTACATCACGGTCTTCTTCAGCTTCGGATCGTAGACACAGTTGCGGAACCGCCCGCTCGTCGGCTTCGGGTCGAGCGTGCCGAACGTCGTCCACTTCTCCGTGTCCCACTCCGCGACGAATCCGTCGTCGCAGATCGCGACGAACTTCTTCCGGTCGCTGTCCCACGCACCGATCGGGTTGTAGCAGCCGGAGGGATAGGGATTCGGGAGCATCTTCTCCCAGGTTCCCGCCCGGTAGCTCCACATGTCGTTGTAGGTCGATCGCTGGTCGTCGAGCCCGCCCATCAAGAGGATTCTTCCCGTCACCGTGTCCTCTTCGAAGGCGAAGAGAGACCGCGCGCCCGGCGTGAGGATCTCGTTCTGAGGAACCCAGTTGTTCGACTGGAACGCATAGGTCTGGCTGCGTTCCGTGAAGTCGACCCCGCCGAACATCACCGACTTCCGGCGGGTCGGCTCGTTGGCCATGCCGAAGCCGGTGACGATCCCTGGAGTCGTCCTCGGCTGCAGCTGCGCCCACTCCGTGCCGTGCCAGACCCACGATTCGGCGACAGGGCCACCCGAGGGGCAGCTTCCACTTTGCAGGACCACGCGCGTGTACAGCTCTTCGTAGATCAGCGCACCGAACGCGATGCAAGGCGGGAGCTTGGAGGATTCGATGCCGACCTTCTCCCAGCTGTTCCCGACCAGCTTGTACATCTCCGTCTTCCGATCCGTGAACACGGTCTCGTTCGTGACGCCCAGCAACAGCGTTTCGTCGCGCGCCGGATCGTAGACCATGAGCGGAGTGTTGAGCTCCGGGCCGCTCGCCGCGAGCCTCGTCCAGGTGGCTCCGTCGAACACCCAGGTGTCGAAGAGCGCTTTGGTGTCGACGTCATATCCGCCGAAGACGATGAAACGGTTCCTCACCCGGTCGAACGCGAAGGCGTGGGACTGCCGGGCAGTGGGCTTCGCGGGCGGGTTCAGGTCGTGCCAGCTATTCCCCTCGAGCGCCAGCGTGTCGTCGAGGAGCATCGGGCGGTTGTCGTCGTCGAAGCCGCGAATGCCGCCGAACACCAGCATGCGGTCCTGGCTCGAGTCCCACACCATCGCGTGCGCTGCGCGCCCTGCCGGCGGATTCTCCGGGTAGGCCTGGAACCACCGGTTCGTGTCCCACACCCATACGTCATTCAGGTAGGTGCGCCTGCGGCTCGAATCGGGCGAGGTCGAGCCACCGAAGAGGACGACCTTCTCCGTGACCGGATTCCACACGAGGCGCGTGTTCGTCCGCGAGGGCGGGCGAGCGCTAAGGGTGCCCGCGAAGACGACGATCGCGACGGCGAGGAGGGCGATCCGGATGCCGCGCGGGGCTCCGGGGTTTCCACTTGACGGACTGCCGCAAGTCTTTTTCATCGTTAAGGTTTCACCGTTTTTGATCCGCTTTGCACGAACGCGGGGCGCCCCGCTCACATTCCTGTCCTGCCCGGCCGCTCCGGAGCTTTGTCCGCGCCGTGACGCGGTCGATTCGGAACGCGAGTTCCCGAACGCGCCCCGACCACATTCGCTGCGAGGTCCGACGGTCGCTCCTCGAGGCCGAAATTGCGTTCCGATGACGAACGAGCTCGCGCCCGAGGGCGACCCCGGGGCCTCGTGCGGTGAGAACGCCGTCAGTTCTTCGTAGACGAATCTTGCAGGGATCAGGTTTCCATCCCCCGATCCTCGCCTCCCGAATTCTCAAATCCGCCGCGCGAGCGGCGGGCATGTTATTCTTCGCTACTCGCGCGAGCGGACGGTTCGCATCGCGCAAATTCAAGGAATCAAGCGGATTAGCGTGGTTTCCAAAACGAAGACCAATACTCTCCAGATCGCTCTTGGCGCCGATCATGGCGGCTACGAGCTCAAAGAACAGCTGAAGAAGCACCTTCGCGACAGTGGCCACGCCACCCGCGACCTCGGCACGCACAGCAAGGACCCGGTCGACTACCCGAAGATCGCCCAGTCGGTCGCCGAGCTCGTCTCCGGCGGTGATTGCCGCTTCGGAATCGTCATCGACGGCGCCGGCATCGGTTCCGCGATGGCCGCGAACAAGGTTCCCGGAGTGCTCGCCGCGGCCTGCAACAACGAGGCGCTCGCGCGCAACAGCCGCGAGCACAACGACGCGAACGTCCTTACACTGGGTGCCGCGCAGGTCGACGTCGAAACCGCGAAACGGATCGTCGACGTCTTTCTCGGCACCGAGTGCACGGTTGACCGCCACCAAAGGCGCGTTAAGATGATTCGAGACCTCGAGAAAGGAAAGCGGAGCGTGAGCCCAGGATCGATGAACGATCTTTCTGCCGACGACTTTGCGCGCATTGCCTCGCGCGTGCGCGATCTTCTCCAGCCGGGTGCCTCGGCGCCCGCCGCGGGACCGGCCCTTCCTCCCGAGAAGCTCGTCAAACTGATTGACCACACGCTTCTCAAACCCGAAGCGGTCGCCGAGGACATCGAGAAGCTCTGCGACGAGGCGAAGAAGCATGGCTTCTATTCGGTCTGCGTGAATTCCAACTGGGTCGCGAAGGCACGGACGTTCCTTCGCGGCTCCCAGGTCAAGCTCTGCAGCGTCGTGGGATTCCCGCTAGGCGCGCAGACTCCGGAGATCAAGCTCCTCGAGGCGCGACGGGCCATCCGGGAAGGCGCCAACGAGATCGACATGGTCGTCAACATCGGGGCGCTCAAGGGAAAGGACGACATCCTCGTCGCACGCGACATTCGCGGCGTCGTCGAAGCGTGCAAGGAAGGCCGTGCCACCTCGAAGGTCATCCTCGAGACCGCACTGCTCACCGACGAAGAGAAGGTCCGCGGCTGCCAGCTCGCGATGAAGGCGGGCGCCGACTTCGTCAAGACGTCCACGGGGTTCTCCAAGGGCGGCGCAACGGTCGAGGACGTCGCGTTGATGGCGCGCACCGTCGCCCCCCGCAAACTCGGAGTGAAAGCATCGGGAGGCATCCGCACCTACGCGGACGTCGTGAAGATGGTCGAGGCGGGCGCCACGCGCGTCGGCTGCTCGGCCAGCGTGAAGATTCTCGAAGAGGCGGTAGCCATGGCCTCGGGAAAGGGATGAGACGATGGCCGAGCTTCGCTGTTACGTGTTCATCGACAAGCTTCAGCCGCAGTTCGCCTCGTTCCTCGGGACGGTGGCGCAGGGCTTTCTGCCCGTCCCCGATCAGGCGTCGCTCTTCGTCGAGGTCGCCCCGGGCATGGACATCATGCGCGTCACCGACGTCGCCCTTAAGGCGACCGACGTGAAGCCCGGAATGATGATCATCGAGCGCATGTACGGCATGCTCGAGATCCACTCCGACTCGCAGGCCGACGTTCGCCGCGCAGGGCAGGCGATCCTCGACTCGCTCGACCTCAAGGAAGAAGACCGCATCAAGCCGGAGATCACCTCGAGCCAGGTCATCCGGAACATCTCCGACTACCACACGCAGCTCATCAACCGCACCCGGCACGGCGACATGATCATCCCCGGCCAGACTCTCTACGTCCTCGAGGTCGCCCCGGCCGGCTACGCGGCGATCGCAGCGAACGAGGCGGAGAAGGCGGCCAACATCAACATCCTCGAGGTCCGCGCCTTCGGCAGCTTCGGTCGCGTCTACCTCGGCGGCGAAGAACGCGACATCGACGTCGGCTACCGCGCGGCGGAAGAGGCGATCCTCTCGATCGCCGGCAGACCCGGCCGCGCCTGAACAACCTGGAAACGACAGACGTCCGGCGCCCCCGCGGGCGACGAGACATAGGGAGGAAGACACATGGCGGAAGCGCTTGGCATGATCGAAACGAGGTCGTTTGCTGCTGTCGTGGAGGCCGCAGACGCGGCGGTGAAGGCTGCGAAGGTCGAGCTCGTCTCGTACGAGAAGACCGGCGGAGGCTACACGACCGTGATCATCCGCGGCGACGTCGCGGCGGTGAAGGCCGCCTGTGACGCCGCGCATCTCGCGGCTGGACGCGTCGGCGACGTCGTGGCGGTTCACGTGATCGCGCGCCCGCACGCCAACGTCGACACGGTCATGCCGCTCGGCCGCGCTTCGGCGAAGTCGGGCGAGTAGCCGAACCCTGACAGAGCGCCGCGGGCGGCTCCCCTGCCACCCGCAGGCGACTCCGGGAAGGAACCATCCATGCAACTCGCGAGAGTCGTGGGAACTGTCGTCGCTTCGCGCAAGGAGCCGAACATCGTGGGGCTCAAGCTCCTCGTGGTCCGGCCCGTGGACGAGGACGGACGTGACATCGGCAATGCGCTCGTGGCGGCGGACGCCGTGGGCGCCGGTCCGGACGAGATCGTCCTCATCGCGGCGGGCAGTTCGGCGCGACAGACCGAGGCGACCGACAAGCGTCCGGTGGACCTCGTCGTCATGGCGATCGTCGACAGCTGGAACGTCGGCGACGACGTGAAGTACAGGAAGTGATCCGGTGACGCGACTGACAGACCGGGAAGTCGACGAGATCGCGCGGCGCATCGCCGCGGACCTGTCGCGCGGCGCGCCGGAGACTGCGCCGGGCCCCTCGCAGGCGTCCACAGCGCCCGCCGGCTCGATCATCTCGACCGCTCACGGCCTCGGGATCCACGTCACGGTCGCAGACGCCGTGCAGGCAGCGGCGGCCGCGCAGCCGGTCTACGCCTCCCTGCCGCTGGCGCAGCGCGCGAAGATCATCGAGTCGATGCGGCGCGCGATGCGCGAGAACTGCGAGAGCCTTTCGCGGGCGGCGCACGACGAGACGGGACTCGGCCGCTACGAGGACAAGGTCGTCAAGAACCGGCTCGTCACCGAGAAGACGCCCGGTCTCGAAGACCTGGCCCCGATCGCAGTCACCGGCGACCATGGCCTCACACTCATGGAGCCCGCGCCATTCGGCGTCATCGGCGCGATCACCCCGACGACGAACCCGACGTCCACGATCATCTGCAATTCGATCGGGATGCTCGCCGCGGGCAACAGCGTCGTGTTCAACGTCCACCCGAACGCGAAGAACTGCTCGATGCACACGGTCGCTCTGCTCAACAAGGCGATCATGGAGGCGGGCGGTCCGCCTAACGTGGTCACGGCCGTAGCGAACCCGACGATCGAATCGGCACAGGAGCTGATGCGCACCCGCGGCATCCGCCTCGTCGTCGTTACCGGGGGCCCCGCCGTCGTGAAGGCCGCGATGGCCAGCGGCAAGCGGTCGATCTGCGCCGGCCCGGGAAATCCTCCCGTCGTCGTCGACGAGACTGCCGACATCGACAAGGCGGGACGCGACATCGTCCTCGGCGCCTCGACCGACAACAACATCATCTGCACCGACGAGAAGGAGATCCTCGCGGTCTCCTCCATCGCGGACGCGCTCCTCGCGTCGATGGCCCGACAGGGAGCCATCGTCATTCCGCGCGAGCGGCTACCCGAACTCGAGCGCATCGTGTTCAAGGAGATGAAAGGTCCACGGACGCCCGGCTACGTCGATCCTTCCCTCATCGGAAAGAACGCCTCCGTCATCCTCGCGAAGATGGGAATCGACGTCCCCGACTCCATCCGCCTCGCCGTCGTCGAGGTCGACGAGAACCATCCCCTCCTCTGGACCGAGCAGATGATGCCGGTGATGCCGCTCTGCCGCATCTCCGACGCCAGCCGCGCCATCGACTTCGCCGTCGAAGTCGAGGGTCGCAAGAGGCACACTTTCGTGATGCACTCGAAGAACCTCGACAACCTGAGCCGGATGGCGAAGGCGTGCGACGCGTCGATCTTCGTCAAGAACGGCCGGTCACAGGCGGGCCTCGGGCTCGACGGCGAGGGCTTCTGCTCGTTCACGATCGCGAGCCCGACCGGCGAAGGCCTCACCGGACCGCGCAGTTTCTCGCGCTGGCGCCGCTGCGTCCTCGTCGACAACTTCAGGATCACATGATGAAGAAGTTCTCCGCACTCGCCGTCCTCGACTTCTCCGACATCCCGGCCGGTGTGTACGCCGTCGACTCGATCCTGAAGAAGGCGCCGATCGCGTTCATTCGCGCAGGCACGGTGACGCGCGGCCGCTATCTCGTGCTCTTCGGTGGCTCGACGGCTGCGACCGCGGAGTCGCTCGAAGCCGCACTCGCGGTGTCGGGCGACGCGATCATCGACCACTCGTTCCTTCCCGACGTCCACCACTCGCTCTCGGAGGCCGTGTTCGGAGAGCGCCGGATGGCGGGAGGGGCGCTCCTCGTCGTCGAGACCGCGACCGCGTCGTCGATCGTCAGGGCGGTGGAAGCCGCGCTCAAGGGCACGCCGGTCGAGCTCATCGAGATCCGTCTCTCGGATGCCGGGCTCGCCGGCAAAGGCGTCGCGTTCCTCGCGGGAACCCTCCCCGACGTCGAGGCGGCTGCCGCGTTCGCCGCCGCGGGCACCGGCGACCCGATCCTCGGATTCCGATGCCGCCTGATCGCCTCGCCGCACGAATCGCTCGAGCGCGCGGTCGCCGGATCGACGCAGTTCGACCACGCCCAGCTCCTCGAGCTCGACGGAGAGGCCGGCTGATGCTGCTCGGCCGCGTCATCGGCGTCGTCGTTCCGTGCGTCGTCACGCCGGGGCTCGAAGGCGTGCCGATGCTGCTGGTGCAGCCACTCGACAAGACGCTGAAGCCGAAGGGGAAGGCGATCGTCGCAGCCGACGCCACGCGCATGGCGGGCCCCGGAGAGCTCGTGTCCTACGAAGGCGGGCGCGAAGCCGCCATGGCCCTCGCCACCACGTTCGTGCCAGTCGACCACGCCATCATCGCAATCGTCGACGGTGTCGAGTTCGGAGGCGTCCGGTGATCCTCGGAAGAGTCATCGGCCAGCTCCACGGGACGATCAAGCATCCCTTCTACGACGGCCGGAAGCTCCTCGTCGTGGAGAAGATCTCCCCCGCGGGCGATCCCACCGGCGATTACCTCGTCGC
>JAMPYE010000658.1 GCA_023700825.1 Thermoanaerobaculia bacterium
CCGTCGCCGCGGATGACGCTCGTGCTCTCTGCTAACATTCCGGCGCGATGAGCGAAACCGCAGCGGTGTCGGGTCGCGGTCGCGCGGCGGAAGCCGGCGCGACGCCGGTCCTCGACGTGCGGAATCTGCGCGTCACGTTCGACACCGATGACGGACGAGTGCGCGCCGTCGACGGCGCCTCGTTCTCGATCGCGAAGGGGGAGGCGCTCGCTCTGGTCGGCGAGTCGGGCTGCGGCAAGAGCGTCACGGCGCTGTCGATCCTCCGGCTGCTCTCGCGGCCCGGGCGCATCGAAGGTGGCGAGATCCGGTATCGCGGCCGGGATCTGCTTTCGCTCGACGAGAGCGAGATGCGCGGCTTTCGCGGGAATCGGATCGCGATGATCTTTCAGGAGCCGATGACTTCGCTGAATCCGGTGATGAAGATCGGCGACCAGGTGGGTGAACCGCTTCGCATCCATCGCGGCGCGAGTCGCGCGGAAGCGCGGGCGCGGGCGGTCGAGCTGCTCGATCTCGTCTCGATTCCCGACGCGGCGAGCCGCGTCGACGACTATCCGCACCAGCTCTCGGGCGGCATGCGGCAGCGCGTGATGATCGCGATGGCGCTCGCGTGCGAGCCGGAGTTGCTGATCGCCGACGAGCCGACGACCGCGCTCGACGTCACGATCCAGGCGGGCATCCTCGAGCTCCTCGCGTCGCTTCGCGAGCGGCTCGGGCTCTCGATTCTGCTCATCACGCACAACCTCGGCATCGTCGCGGAGTTCTGCGAGCGCGCCGTCGTCATGTACACGGGGCGAATCGTCGAAGAAGCGCCGGTCGAGCAGCTGTTCCGAGATCCGAAGCATCCGTACACGCGGGGGCTGCTCGCGTCGCTGCCGCGGCTCTCCTCCGGCGCGTCGCGGCTGTCGACGATTCCGGGCGTCGTGCCCGACATCCGCCGCCTCCCCGCGGGCTGCGCCTTCGCCCCGCGCTGCGGCGACGTGATGGAACAGTGCCATGCCGCGGTGCCGGCGCTGATGCAAACAGGCGGCGAGTCGCGCGCGCGATGCTTCCTTTACGGCGACGCGCGCGAGACCTTGCGCGAAACCCCGCGCGAACCGGAGTCCAGCGAGTGAGCGAGACGATTCTCGAGGTTCGCGATCTCCGGAAGCACTTTCCGATACGACGCGGGCTGCTCGCGCGGACTGTCGGATCTGTGCGCGCGGTCGACGGCGTCAGCTTCTCGATCGCGCAAGGCGAGACGCTCGGGCTCGTCGGTGAATCGGGATCGGGCAAGACGACGACCGGCCGCTGCGTGCTCCGGCTCGTCGAGCCGACCTCCGGTGAGATCCGCTTCGACGGGACCGACCTGCGCGCGCTCGACGCCGAGCCGATGCGCCGGATGCGGCGTCACATGCAGATCGTCTTTCAGGATCCGTACGGCTCGCTCAACCCGCGCATGCGCGTGGAGACGCTCGTCGGCGAGCCGCTGGAGATTCACGAACCATCGCTCTCGAAGGCAGACCGCCGCGTGCGCGTCGCATCGCTCATGGAGCGCGTAGGGCTGAGCCCCGACCTGATGCGGCGCTATCCGCACGAGTTCTCCGGGGGGCAGCGCCAGCGAATCGGCATCGCGCGCGCCCTCGCGACCAGCCCGAAGTTCCTCGTGCTCGACGAGCCGGTCTCCGCGCTCGACGTCTCGGTGCAGGCGCAGGTGATCAACCTGCTCCAGGACCTCCAGCGCGATCTCGGGCTGACCTACCTCTTCATCGCGCACGATCTCGCGGTCGTCGAACACATCTCGCAGCGGGTCATCGTCATGTATCTCGGGCGCATCATGGAGGAGGCGAGTCGCGACGACATCTACGCGCACCCGCTCCATCCCTACACCAAGTCGCTCCTCAGCGCCGTCCCCGTGCCGGAGCCGGGTGCGAAGAAAGCGCGCGTCGAGCTTCGCGGCGATATCCCGTCGCCCGCCGCGCCGCCTCCCGGCTGCGTTTTCCAGACGCGATGCCCCATCGCGCAGGAGCGCTGCCGCGTCGAGATTCCCGCGCTCGTGGAACTGAGCCCGGGACACCGGGTCGCCTGCCACTTTCCGGGATAGCCGATTTCCCGCACCTCTCATTTTTGGACGTTCTTCGTCGCGATTTGTATAACTGCATGACCTGGCCCTTCGATGCGTGAACGATGGGTAAACTGAGGGCCCGCGCGGCGATTTCTCCGCAACCTTTCCTCCGGCGTTCCGTTGATCCGACGCGGACGACGAAAGTCGAAAGGAGAACCAAGCGATGAAGAAAATGACCGGGATCCTGTTTCTGGCCCTGTTGGCCGCGGGCTGCAGCTCCACGTCGATGGTGCCTAACGAAAGCGCAACCGGCGCCGCCGAGTTGAGCGGCAAGCGACCGTCCTACTACAGGCTCGTGTCGGATCCGCTCCCGATCCGCGAGATCGACTGGGGCCGCCCCCTCACCGATCTCCACGTCAAGGGACATCTCACGAACAAGGGATTCGTTCCCCTGACGAAGGTCGAGGGAAGCGGTCGTCTCTGCGAGAGCGGCAACGACTGGGTGAGCCTCGCGGACGGCGCGTTCCACAAGGGTGACTCGGGCGAAGCGCCGACGGGTCCGTACATCAAGGGATGCAAGGGTCGTTCGGGCGGCTTCATGCCGGCCTCGAAGGAAGTCCAGGTCAACTAGCTGACGTTCGGCCGGCCAGGCCCTCGGC
>JAMPYE010000068.1 GCA_023700825.1 Thermoanaerobaculia bacterium
GCTCGGAGCGAGGCTTCGGGGGCGGCGCGTGAAAGTCGAGAGTTGCGCCGACTTCAGGCCCAGGCTCGAGCGTGCGTTCCAGGGCGGCGAGCAGGAGACGCCGCAGTCGGGGGACTGGGAGGCGTATTTTTCCGACCCGAAAAACAGGATCGTTTGATTGTCGGCACGCCGACATATTTTGCAACTCTCGAAAACGAATAGATTTAAATATCGATATTTTCGCGAAGGTAACTTGTCGATGCGAAATTCGGCGTGCCGCGTGCCATGTTGGATCGACCGGAGTGGGCCGGAGGATCGCCTCTGAAAAGGGGAGGAAAGTCCGAACTCCAACGGGCAGCAGGCTGGATAACGTCCAGGCGTGGCAACGCGACGGAAAGTGCAACAGAAAGATACCGCCCCTCAAGGGTAAGGGTGAAATGGTGCGGTAAGAGCGCACCGCATCGCACGTGAGTGTCGATGGCTCGGCAAACCCCCTGTGGAGCAAGACCAAATAGGGAAGCAGTGGAACCGCCCGTTTCCGTAGAAAGCTTCCGGGTAGGTCGCTCGACCGCCGCGGTGACGCGGTCGGCAGATGAATGATCTTCGCTCCTTCGGGAGAACAGAATTCGGCTTACAGGCCCACTCCACTTTTTTCATGAGCCGACGGAACGACACGCTACGACGGCCACGGGCACTCGAGCCCGGCGGAGCGATCGCCGTGCTCTCGCCGTCATCCCCGTCGTCTCCCGAGCGAATCGAGGTTGCCGCCGACTCGCTACGCGCTCGCGGGTTCGACGTTCGCGTCGCGGCGAACACGTTTTCGCGCCACCGTGGCTACCTCGCGGGAAGTGACGAAGAACGCATCGAGTCGCTCAATCAGGCCCTGCGCGACGAGTCGATCGACGCGATCTTCTTCGCGCGCGGCGGATACGGTGCGACGCGGATTCTCGATCGCGTCGACTATGAGGCGATCGTGCGCGACCCCAAGCCGATCGTCGGGTACAGCGATATCTCCGCGATTCATCAGGCGGTGGCGGCTCTCGCGGGCGTGGCTTCCTTCCACGGCCCGATGTTGAACACCGACTTCTTCGAATCGCTGTCTCCCGAGGTCGACCGATGGACCTGGAACGCCCTTGGCGGCGAGGCGCCTCTTCGCTGGCAGTTCGAAGACGGGAACGTCTTCGCCGATGGGTCGGCCGAGGGCACGCTCTTCGGCGGATGCCTCTCGCTTTCGGCAGCGCTGCTTGGTACTCCGTTCGACTATTGGGTCGACGACGGGATCTGGTTCTGGGAAGACATCGCCGAGCCCGCGTACCGGATCGACAGGATGTTGACCACCCTCAGGCTGTCTGGTAGATTGACCTCACTTCGAGGGGTGATCATCGGGAAGTTGAGAGAGTGCGGAGTGGGGGAGCAGGATGAGTTGCAATCGCTCTTCTCGGAGTTCTTCGGCTCGCGCGGCATCCCCGTCCTGAGAGACATGCCGTTCGGACACTTCGGGAACAACCTTTTGCTGCCCATCGGCCGGCCGGTCGCCGTCGACACTTTGAGTCGGACGTTGACCTTTCCCGAGCCGCTCGTCGAGCGAAAGAACGGATAGCCAACAATGAAAGCCGTCTTCAAGTCGACCGGCAGCCCCGGTGGCACCTCCGAGCCAGGGAAGGAAGCGCCCTCGCGCGAGACGCCTTCGTTTCCCGGCGGCTCCACGATCTTTCAGGAGGGCGACCTCGGTACCGAGATGTTCATCATCCTCGAGGGCCGCGTTCGCATCGAGAAGAAGATCCGGGGCGAGACGCATCTGCTCTCCACGCTCGAGAAGGGCGATTTCTTCGGCGAGATGGGCGTTCTGGAGAACGCGCCGCGAAGCGCCGACGCCGTCGCGGAGTCCGACTGCAAGCTGCTGGCGATCACCGGGTCGCGATTCGACGAGATGATCCGGAAGAATCCGGAGATCGCCGTTCGAATCATCCGGAAGTACGCCACGCGTCTACGCGAGGCGAATGTCCTCCTCGAGCGCCTGGCCGGGCCGCATATCGACCCGGAGGCGATCGTGAAGAACCTCGATCCGGTCGAGCTTCCTCCAGACCTGCCTGCGACCGTCTCGGGGCATCGCCTTGTGGACATCACCTCGGGCAATCCGTTCTTCCTCAGCACCACGAGCGAAACTACTATTGGTAGAGCGGACCCCGTCACGGGCATTCGTCCCGACATCGATCTCGCCGACTGTGACACGAACCGTTCCGTTTCCCGTCGCCACGCGAAGATCCTCAGGACCGAGGACGGATACGCGGTGATAGAAGAGGTCGGAACGGTCAACGGCACGTTCGTGAACGACCAGCGCATTCCGACCGGAACACCGGTTCCCGTGAAGAACGGCGATCGCGTGAAGATCGGCCTGATCCAGATGCGCGCAGTCTTCGAATAGTAGATTCCTCGGTGCTTCTCGCGATCCGAGGGACAATCGTTCCCGATGGCGAGCGTCCTGCGAATGCCCGAGCCCCTCGATCCCAGCGACAGCGTTCGGAGAATTCGCGGTGTGGGTCCGCAGCGTGCCGAAATTCTCCGCCGCGCGGGCATCGAAACCGTCCGTGACCTCCTCGACTTCCTGCCGTTCCGGTACGAGGACCGTCGTGTCGTCGTGCCGATCGTGAGCCTTACGCCCGACACGCCGACGGCGCTGCTGAAGGGATGCGTCGTGGCGATGCGGAAGAGAGTCACGAAGCTACAGAAGATGGAGTTGATCGAGGTCGCGATCGACGATGGTAGCGCCACGATCGACGTGGTCTGGTTCAACCAGCCCTTCATCGCCGACCGGATCGCCAAGGGTGACACGCTCCTTGTCTACGGGCGCCCGAAAGTCTCTCCGAATGGAGATCTTCAATTCGATCCCATCGACTGGGAGCGGATTCCGCCAGATGGAAAAGGGGAGTTGGAAGGGCGGATCGTGCCGGTCTACACGGCGGTCGGCGGGATTCCTCAGCGCTGGCTCCGCGGCGCAGTCGCCGAAGCGCTCACCACCCTCGCCCGGGTCGCGGATCATGTACCCGAGCTGCTGCTGGAGGGTCTTGGTCTGCCGGCGCTCGGCGACGCACTGTCGGCAGTCCACGAGCCCCGGGAGTTCGACGAGAGACTCGTGGACGGCACTTCCGCCGCGCATTCGAGGCTCGCGTTCGACGAGTTCTTCGCCTTTCAGCTCGCGATACGCGCACGCCGCGCGATAATGGAGGTAGCGCCGAAGCCCCGGACGATCGTCATCAACGACGTGATCAGGTCCTCCGTTCGCCGGCTCCTTCCGTTCCGCCTGACGGGAGCGCAGAAGCGCGTGCTCAAGGAGATTGCCGACGACATGCGGTCCAGCCGGCCGATGTATCGGCTTCTGCAGGGAGACGTCGGAAGCGGAAAGACGATCGTCGCCCTCGTGGCCGCACTGCTCGCGATCGAGAACGGGCATCAGGCCGCGCTCCTGGCTCCGACGGAGATTCTCGCGGAGCAGCACTTCCGGAGAATTAGACAACTAGTTGACGCAACGCGCATCCCGGTTGTTAGGCTCTCGGGCTCGATGACTCCGGCGGAGAAGCGCGCGACACGCGAGTCGATCGCGACGGGCGACGCGAAGCTGGTCGTCGGGACGCACGCGCTCGTGGAGGATTCCGTCTCGTTCCGAAGTCTCGCTCTCGCGATCGTCGACGAGCAGCATCGCTTCGGGGTGGAGCAGAGGAAGGCGTTGTTCGAGAAGGGAGAGCTGGTCGACGTTCTCGTGATGACGGCGACCCCAATCCCGCGGTCGCTGGCGCTGGCCCTTCACGGAGATCTCGATCTGTCGGTCATCGACGAGCTTCCCCCCGGTCGCACGCCCGTGCGCACCGTGGTTCGAGGAAGCGCGACGCTGCCCAGGATCCTGGAGTACATCGACGAGCGCTGCGCCGGGAAGGCGCAGGCGTACGTGGTCTACCCGGTGATCGAGGAGTCGGATCGAACCGACATGAAACCGGTCACCACGGGATTCGACGCGATTCGCGCCGCCCTTCCCGGCCGGCGCGTGGCGATGCTCCACGGACGGCTTCCGGCCGCGGAAAAGCAGTCGACCATGGATGCGTTCGCCCTCGGTGAGCTCGACGTGCTGGTGTCGACGACGGTGATCGAGGTCGGCATCGACGTCGCAGCAGCGTCTGTCATGGTGATCATGGACGCGGATCGGTTCGGGCTCTCGCAGCTTCACCAGTTGAGGGGTCGCGTGGGACGCGGAGAAGGGGAGTCGATCTGCGTTCTCGTGCGCGACGAGAGCTCGGGCGAGGACGCCAAATCGAGGCTTCGCGAGTTCGCTGCCACGTCGGACGGCTTCCGTGTGGCGGAGATGGACCTCGCGCAGCGGGGGGCAGGGGACATGGCGGGGACCCGGCAGGCGGGGATGGCACGGTTCCGCTTCGGTGACATCGTTCGACAAAGCGGGCTGATGGAGGCCGCCCGCTCCGCCGCCATCGCTCTGGTCGCCGAAAGGGGACCTGCGAGCGCGCTCGATCTCGCTGCCCGGATCGATCGGCGGCAGGTACGGCTCGAATCGGTCGATTGAGCGCAGTCGATAGCCCGTCGGTCGCCTTTACCGATGCGGGACGCGCTGCTACACTCCCGGCTTCCGCGACGCGTCTCCTCGCAGATCGCGACTCCAGACTCAGGCAAGAGGTCCTCGAACAGGTGCAGGAAACCATCGTTCTCAGCGGGCTCCGCCCCACCGGCAGGGTCCATCTAGGCAACTACTTCGGCGCGATCCGCAACTGGGTGCGCTTGCAGGACCAATACCGCTGCTTCTTCTTCGTGGCGGATTGGCACGCGCTGACCTCCGACTACGCGGACCCCTCGAACATCGAGCGCTCGACGTTCGACGCGGTCGCCGACTGGGTGGCCGCGGGGCTCGACCCGGCGAAGTCGGTGATCTTCCTGCAATCGCAGGTGAAAGAGCATGCAGAGCTGCACCTTCTCCTGTCCATGGTCACGCCGCTGCCCTGGCTCGAGCGGGTCCCTACGTTCAAGGACCAGCAGCAGCAACTGACCGACAAGGATCTGAACACCTACGGGTTCCTCGGCTATCCGCTCCTTCAGACGGCCGACATCATCGTGTACCGGGCGAACTTCGTGCCGGTGGGCGAAGACCAGGCTGCGCACCTCGAGATCTCGCGCGAGATCACGCGCCGCTTCAACTTCATGTACGGGCCGGTGTTCCCCGAGCCGCAGGCGCTCTTCACCGAGGCGTCGAAGGTTCCCGGGCTCGACGGCCGGAAGATGTCGAAGTCGTACGGAAACACCATCAGCCTGACGGCGAGCGCCGACGAGATCCGGACGCTGATCTCGACGATGTTCACCGACCCGAACCGGGTGCGGCGCAAGGATCCGGGGAATCCCGACATCTGCAATCTCTACCAGTTCCACCGACTCTTCAGCAGTCCGGAGCTGCAGGCCAGGATCGACACGGACTGCAGATCCGCGGCGATCGGCTGTGTCGAGGACAAGAAGCTGCTCGCCGACATCGTCATCGAGGCACTCGCGCCGATCCGCAAGCGCCGTGAGGAGCTCGATCGCGATCCGTCGCTCGTCTGGGACATCCTCGCCGCGGGCAACGTGAAGGCGCGCGAGCGGGCCGCCGAGACTCTCGAGCTGACGCGCGCCGCGATGAAGCTCGCGTTCCGGGAGCTCCCGCGATGAGCGACGAGCCCCTGCCGCCTCAGGGCGACGAGCTGGAGGAGGAGTCGGAAGGCTACCGGATCTCCCTTCCTGCGTTCGAGGGGCCGCTCGACCTGCTGCTGCACCTGATCCGCAAGCACAAAATCGACATCTACGACATCCCGATCGTCCTGGTCACCGAGCAGTACAACCAGTACCTCGAGGCGATGGAGCAGCTCGACCTCGACGTGGCCGCCGATTACATCTACATGGCGGCGCTGCTGATTCACATCAAGTCGAAGATGCTGCTGCCCCGCGGAGAGGAAGCGGAGGAGCAGGGCGAGGATCCGCGGTCGGAGCTCGTCGAGAAGCTGCTCGAGTACCAGCGCTTCAAGGCGGTCGCGGAGAGTTTCGCCGAGCTCGACATGGTGCGCATGCACGTCTGGTCGCGGCCCCCCGGCCGGCGTCCCGAGGCCGACCCGGTGGAAGTCGAGATGAGCGAGGTCTCGCTCTTCGACCTCATCGACGCGTTCCGCCACGCGCTGGTCCGCTACAAGCACGACCACCCGGCCCCGATCGAGCTGGTTCATTCGACGCACAAGGTCTCGGACATGATGCGCGGGCTTCTCGACGAGTTGATCGTGCGTTCGCCGATCCGGTTGCAGTGGTACCTGGAGGGGCGCTCGCGCGGCGAGCTCGTGGCGATCTTTCTCGGCATGCTCGAGCTCGTACGCCTCGGCGGAATCTCGCTCACGCAGAACGAGGCCTTCGGCGAGATCGTGATCAAGAGAAGCGAACAGGACGTCGACGTATCTCAATTCGCGATGTACGACCACTGACCGGAAATCCGGCGGCGTGCATCGCGTGACATCTCGGATGGAACATGGCGACCAATGAACAGGAGTTGCGCTCGGCGCTGGAGGCGATCCTCCTCGTCGCCGGCGAACCGGTCACGATCGACTCTCTGGCGGAGGTGTTTCCCTCCGACGGAGCGGAAGCTCTGGCCGCCCGGCTCGAGGAGATTAGAAAGTCACTCGAAGAGAGGGAGGGAGGCTACGCCCTCGAAGTAGCCGCCGGCGGGTACCGCCTTGTCACGCGGCCCGAGTTCGACTCGTACCTGAAGAAGTTCTTCGCGCGGCAGGGCGAGGGAAGGCTCTCGATGGCCGCGCTCGAAACGCTTTCGATCATCGCGTACCGGCAGCCGATCACGGCCCCCGAGGTGTCGGACATCCGCGGCGTGAACTGTTCCGGCGTCATTCGCACGCTGCTCGATCGCAAACTCGTCAAGCTCGCCGGAAGGAAGAACGTCGTCGGCAGCCCGTTCCTCTACCGCACGACGAAGGAGTTTCTGCTGCACTTCGGTTTGAACTCGATTCAGGATCTGCCTCGCCTCGAAGAGTTCGCCGAGGTTCTCGGGGAGTCGCTCGCGGACGAGCTGTTGGGTTCCTCGGGATCCGACGAGGTCACGCCCTCTACGGACGGGCCCGAGGGCGCCGCCGAGGTCGCCGGCGCGGACGGGGTCAGGTCTGCTGGTCCCGGAGACGACGCGGGGGAGCCCGAATCGGCCGCGGGCGTTGAGGACGAGTCAGCGGAAGCCGATTCGAGGAAAGATGATTCATCGGATGCCATTCGCGGTGAAGATCCCGTAGAATAGCCCCGGACTAAAAAGGAACTGATGGCCCAGGAGCGACTGCAGAAGATCATCGCGAAGGCTGGCATCGCCTCACGGCGTCGCGCGGAAGACATGATTCGCGAAGGACACGTGACGGTGAACGGTCGCGTCGTGACGGAGCTCGGCACCCGGGCGGATGCTGCGCTGGACCACGTGAAGGTCGACGGCAAGCTGATCACGAAAGCGGAAAAGCACCGCTACATCCTCATCTACAAGCCCAGGCAGGTGATGACGACGGTGAACGACCCCCAGGGCCGTCCGACCGTCGTGGACATCGTCAAGGGAGTGAAGGAGCGGGTCTTCCCGGTCGGACGTCTCGACTTCCAGTCCGAAGGCCTGCTGCTCCTCACGAACGACGGCGAGCTCGCCTTCCAGGTCTCGCATCCGAAGCACGGATCGGTGAAGACCTACCACGTGAAGGTGAGGGGCGTTCCCTCCGAACGGATCATCGAGAAGCTCTCCCGCGGCATCACGCTCGACGGCAAGCGCACGGCGCCGTGCGAGATCACGAGACTGCGGACGACGGGGCGCGGCGAGGAAGAGGGCAACAGCTGGTTCGACGTTCAGCTCCGTGAAGGACGCACGCAGCAGATCCGCAAGATGTTCTCTGCCGTCGGCCATCCGGTGGTCAAGCTCCGCCGCGTGGCGATCGGCCAGGTGCGCGACAGCAAGCTCGAAGCAGGGCAGTGGCGTGATCTCACTCCGAACGAGGTTCGCCTCCTCTCCGCGACGGAGAGTGCCCCGAAGCCGAAGCCGCGCGCGCCGCGAAAGCCGCGGGTGACTCGCGCCGTGTCAAAGAAAGCGCCGGCGACGAAACGCACGACGAGCAGCGCGACGAAGCGCCCGGCCGCGCGCCGGGCTTCGAGCGCGACGCCTGCGCGCAAGCCGTCGTCCCGCGAGACCCGGAGAAGCTGAGTGGCCTCGACGATCGTCGCGATCGACGGCCCCTCGGGTGTCGGCAAGACAACTGCCAGCAAGCTCGTCGCAGAGCGGCTCGGGCTTCCCCACATCGACACCGGCGCGATGTACCGTGCTCTCGCCCTGAAGGCGAAGCGTCTGGGGATCGCGTTCGACGATGCCGAGCGGCTCGCAGGGCTGGCGTCGTCCACGACGATCGATTTCGTCCCGGGCACGAGGCCGCCGCGCGTCCTGCTCGATGGTGCGGACGTGAGCGACGCGATCCGGACGCCCGAGATCAGCATGGGGGCGAGCACCGTCTCGTCAGTCCCAGCCGTGCGGCGCGCGCTCGTCCGGATGCAGCAGGATCTCGGGGAGAGGGCGGGTGGCGTGCTCGAAGGGCGAGACATCGGAACCAAGGTCTTCCCCGGAACGCCGTTGAAGTTCTTCCTCGACGCGAGGGCGGGAGTTCGGGCCGAACGGCGTTTCCGGGAGCTCCAGGCGAAAGGGAGCGATGTCCCGCTCGAGACCGTTGCCAGGGAGATGGAGGAGCGCGACGCGCAGGATTCCACGCGCGCGGATTCGCCTCTCACGTGCGACGACAGCTACACGAGAATCGACACGTCGGATCTGACGATCGACCAGGTCGTCGACGCCATCGTCGCGCGAATTCGGCAGTTTGGAGAAGACGTTTCTTGACTCTCCGGAGGCGTCACCGCTAAACTGCCGCCCTTGAGACGCTATCAGTAAGAAAGCGCTCGATTTATCGCTCGCCTGCTCCGCGCGCGAAATCCCCGATCGCGAATACTCCAGGAGGTTTTCCTTTCAATGTCGTCGAATGATGAGCCCAAGAATAAGCAGCAGTCCAAAAACGAGCTGGAAGGCGTCGGCATGGACGAGCTGCTGCGGATCTATGACGAGAAGATGGCCGAGTTCTCGGAGGGCGACATCGTTCGCGGCCGCGTCGTTCAGGTCAACGCCAACGAAATCCTGATCGACATCGGCTACAAGTCCGAAGGCATGCTCCCGATCAGCGAGCTCCGCTTCGGCGACGTCGAGATCAAGCGCGGTGACGAAGTCGACGTCTTCATCGACCGTCTCGAGGGCCCCTCGGGCCACACGCTGGTCTCGCGCGAGAAAGCCGCGCGCGTGCGCGTATGGGACAAGATCGAAGAGGCGTTCAAGGCCGACCAGCCGATCGAAGGCCGCGTGCTCGACCGCGTCAAGGGCGGACTCGCCGTCGACGTGGGCGGCGTGCGCGCGTTTCTTCCCGGATCGCAGGTCGACGTTCGCCCGATCAAGAACCTCGACACGCTCCGCGGCAAGGACTTCGAGTTCAAGATCGTCTCGTTCGACAAGCGCCGCAACAACATCGTCCTCTCGCGCCGCGCGATCCTCGAGGTCGAGTACGCGGTGAAGAAGAAGGAGACCTTCTCCACGCTGCAGGAGGGGATGGTCACCCACGGCATCGTCAAGAACATCACCGATTACGGCGTCTTCGTCGATCTCGGTGGCGTCGACGGCCTGCTCCACATCACCGACATCTCGTGGGGACGCGTCAATCACCCGTCGGAGTTCTTCAACGTCGCCGACGAGATCGAGGTCGTGGTCCTGAAGTTCGACCCGGCCACGGAGCGCGTCTCGCTCGGCTTCAAGCAGCGCACTCCGGATCCCTGGAGCGACGTCGCGCTTCGTTACCCGATCGGCAGCAAGGTACACGGCAAGGTCGTGTCGCTCACCGATTACGGCGCGTTCGTCGAGCTCGAGGAAGGTGTCGAAGGGCTCGTCCACATCTCCGAGATGTCGTGGACGCGAAAGGTCCACCCGTCGAAGCTCCTCGCGATCGGCACCGACGTCGAGTCGGTCGTCACCGACGTGAACGTCGCGAACCGCCGGATCTCGCTCTCGCTTCGCGCCCTCGAGCAGAACCCGTGGGACCGCATCGGCGAGCGCTACCCGGTCGGCTCGACCGTCAAGGGCAAAGTCCGCAACCTCACCGACTTCGGCGCGTTCGTCGAGCTCGAGGAAGGTATCGACGGGCTCGTGCACATTTCCGACATCTCCTGGACGCGCCGCCTCAAGCACCCCAGCGAAGTGCTCAAGAAGGGTGACGAGGTGACCGCTCGCGTCATCAACGTCGATCCCGAGAACCAGCGCCTGTCTCTGTCAATCAAGGAATTCATGCCGAACGAGTGGGACTCGTTCGCCAAGGATCGCCAGGTCGGTGACGACGTCTCTGGAACGGTCTCGAAGATCACCGACTTCGGTCTCTTCATCGAGCTCGGCGAAGGTGTCGAGGGGCTCGCGCACATCTCGGAGATCCCCCGCGACCCGAAGGTCAAGCTCGACCGCATCTTCCGTCCGGGCGACGAAGTCCGCGCGCGGATCATCAAGATCGACTGGACCGAAAAGAAGATCGGCCTGACGCTCAAGGATGTCGACCAGCCGAATCGCGAGTTGTCGCGAGGCGCCGACGATTCTGAGCAGGGCGAATCCGAGCCGACCGAGTCGGCGCAGGTGGAGTCGACGCCGGCGGAGCCGGAACAGAGCGAACCCGAACAGTCGGAACCGGAGCAGGGCCCGAAGGCGGACGCAACCGGAAGCGAGCCGGAAGCGGAGAGCTGAGCGGCCTGCGCCTTCCGGGAGGCGTTGAGAGAGGAGTGAGGTCGACGACAGCAGCCCGACCGGTGCGGTCGAGCCGGCGGAGCCGTCAGCGCCACCGGTCGCGCCGGCCGAGGCGGCTTCCGAGCCGCCTCGCGCCGCGTATGCGGCGCCCGTGATCGCGCCGTCCGGAACCGGACGGCTGATCCTCGGGATCCTGCTCGGCGGGGTCATCGCCGCGATCCTCGTTTTCTCGATCGCGATCTTCGTCGTCGCGGGGCGTGACGAGAGCGGCCACGTGGCCATCGGGCGCGGCAAGGTCGGCGTCCTGCCGATCGAGGGAGAGATCTTCGATTCGCGCAAGACGCTTCGCGAGCTCGAGGCCTTTGCCGAGAACGACTCGATCAAGGCGATCGTCGTAAGGATCAACAGCCCCGGCGGTGCCGTCGCGCCGTCCCAGGAGATTCATCGCGAGATCCTCAGGGTTCGCGAGGAGACTGGCAAGCCGGTCATCGCGTCGTTCGATACGGTCGCGGCGTCGGGGGGCTACTACATCGCCGTCGCCTGCCAGGAGATCGTCGCGAATCCCGGGTCGATCACCGGGTCGATCGGCGTGATCGCGCAGTGGTTCAACATCGAGAAGCTCGTGGAGTGGGCCAAGGTCAGTCCTCAGACCTTCACGAGCGGCGACATGAAGGATGCCGGCTCTCCGTTTCGCCCCATGAACGACGCGGAGAAGGTGTATTACCAGCGGATCGTCACGCAGTTGCACGGCCAGTTCGTGGAAGCCGTGATCGAAGGCCGCAAGGGGAAGATCCCGGCGGAGAAAGTCCGCAGCCTCGCTGACGGAAGGGTGTTTACCGGGCAGGAGGCGAATGACCTCAAACTCGTCGACGAGATTGGTGGTCTTGAAGATGCGGTGAGGCGTGCCGCGGAGCTCTCGGGAATCGAGGGCGATCCGGCGGTAATCTATCCGAAGCGAGAAAAGCCCGGGCTGCTCGACGTCCTCGCGGACGCGAAGGCGCAGCCCACGGCGATGGTCGAGAAGTTCCTCGCAGGGAAGGGCTCGCCCTTCCTCTATCGTTGGTAGGCCGGCGAAGAGCGGAATTCGTGCTCAATCTTGGGAGGCGTGGTGACATCAGATCCAACCGTCATCGATAACGAAGAGTCGAAGGGCCCCGTGATGACAAAGGCGGGTCTCGTGGACGAAGTCGCCCGAAGCGTGCATGTGACGAAGAAGCAGGCCGAGGCGATCGTCAATGTCGTGCTCGACTCGATCGTGGAATCGCTTCGCGAAGGCGAGAAGATCGAACTGCGGGGCTTCGGGAGTTTTCGCATCCGGAGCCGCAAGTCGCGGATGGGACGCAACCCGAAGACGGGTGCCAAGGTGGAGGTCCCGTCCAAGCGAATTCCGTACTTCAAGCCGGGCAAGGAGCTCAAGGAGCTGATCAACCCCGGCCACACGTTCGAGGACGAAGACGAGGAGTGAGTCGGGCGGCGCTGCGTCGCCCCAGCTGCCGGCCATGCGCGCGCTCTTCACCCCGTGGAGGTTTTCCTACTTGACCGCCCCTGCATCCGACGGTGGTTGTGTCTTCTGCGTCGCGGCGGAGAAGACCGACCGGGAGTCGACGCTCACGCTCTACCGCGACGAACGAGTCATCGTGCTGATGAACCGCTACCCCTACACGAACGGGCACCTGATGGTGGCGCCGGTCGCGCACACGGCGCGCCTTACGGACAGCAGCGACGACGTGCTCGGCGCGCTGATCCGCACGACGGCGATCTCCCAGCGCATCCTCTCCGAGGTTTACGGACCTCACGGATTCAACATCGGGATGAACATCGGCTCCGCGGCGGGCGCGGGGATCGCGGACCACTATCACATGCACATCGTTCCGCGCTGGAGCGGCGACGCGAACTTCATGACGGTCACCGCTTCGACGCGTCTCGTTCCGGAGGAGCTGGATGTGACGTTCGCGAAGCTCAGCCCGCGATTCGCGGCGCTGGCCAGCGTTCCGGCCCCGCGCGATGAGTAAGCGCTCGCTGGCCGCGATGGCGATGGCCTTCGTCCTTCCCGGTGCGGGGCATTTCTTCCTCGGGCGTCGCGCGCGCGGATTCGCGTTCTTCGTCATCGTCTCCAGCATGTTCGGCGTTGGACTCATGGTTGGCGGGAAGGTTTACGCGTTCGAGCGCGGGGAGCTGCTGAA
>JAMPYE010000659.1 GCA_023700825.1 Thermoanaerobaculia bacterium
CGATCGAACCAGAGCAGCCCGAAGAAGATCGCGGGCCAGAGGACCAGCGCGATGCCGGGCGCTCCGTCACCGACGCGACCGTCGAGCCATGCCTTGAAATCACCAAAGAAGAGAAGGTTCTCGACGACCCTGCCCATGCTGCCGCCTAGCCACGCCGCGCCGGCCACCACCATAAGGAGAAGAGCGACCACCGGTCCTCCTTCCAGCCGGAGTGCGACCCTCCTCGGCAGCAGTTGCCAGAGGTATCCGGCGCCGAGCGCGGCGACGGGGATCAGCAGGAAGGCGGTGATTACCGCCATCACGAAGTTCTCGACGATCGGAGCGAGAACGAGCGCGGCGATGAAGCCGAGGACGACCGACGGGAGCGACGCCATGATCTCGATCGTCGACTTCACCGGCGCGCGATAGCGCTTGTCGAGAAACTCCGAGGTGTAGATCGCGGCGAAGAGCGCAACCGGCACGGCGAAGAGCATCGAGTAGAGCGTCGCCTTCAGCGTTCCGAAGATGAGCGGCATCAGGCCGAACTTCGGCTCGAAGTCGTCCGTGCCGCTCGACGACTGCCACGTGTGGTCCGGGGCGGCGTAGCCCTCGTACCAGACCTTGCGGAAGATGCTCCTCCAGGTCGTCTCGGGATGCGGGCTCGAGATGGGCCAGATCGATGCGCTGCCGTCCGCAGTCAGGGCGAACACTGCGTCGCTTTTCGGGGCGATCTGGGAAACGACCAGCTCCGCTCCCTCGGGGAGACGGACCTCGCCGAGCCGCTGCTCGGAGGTGAGATGGTAGAGCGTGATCGTCCCGTCGGCACGGCCGACGAGAAAGCTCTTGTCGCGCACCGAGGTCGAGATCGTCTGCACTCCCGCGCCAGGCTTCGAGAACCGATGGGCTTCGACCATGTGCGCGCCATCGGCCGTCTTCGCGCCCGGGCTCGCGAGCTTGAACCAGCCGCGGACGTCGCCCTTCGAGTCTCCACTGAGGACCGACTGCTCTCCGTACATGAATCGGAATGCGGTCAGCAACGCGTCTCCCGGCGTGACGTCGAGCGTTTCCGCGAGGAACGGCGCTTCCATGTCGCGGAGATCGAAGCGAGCCACACGGCCGTCTTCCCACGCGAGATAGAGTTGATCGCCCTTGCTCGTGAAGAGCATTCGCCGAGGCTCGCTCGTGAGGAGCTCCGAGGGAACCGGAACGACGTGACTGGCGATCTCGCGGACAGTCTCCCCCGTCATCAGGTTCTCGCGCTCGGCGACTTCGTTGACGACGAGAGTCCCGTTGTCGAGAAACGCCGCGAGGCGGCTGCCGTCGTCCGTCGGGCGATACTGAAGCAGCGTCACCGCGGCGGGCACCTCGGCCATCGGAAGCGGCGCGTCGAGCTCCGCGCTCCCGCGAACGCGCCGCCACTCGCCCGTCGGCACGTGCTCGACTACGCCGTCCTCGAACTGCGCGCGCCTTCCCTTCTCGAGCGCGCGAAGTTCCGGGGCGATCGTCGACTCCTCCAGGAAGTCGGTGACGAACTCGACCGAGCCCATGCGCACCGTGCCGTCCGAGAGACCGAAGGCGACACTGCGCCCATCGACCGGCCTCGAGAACGACGTGACCGTCACGCCGGCGGGGAGCTCAGTGAGAATATTCGTCCTCCGCAGCACGCTCCCCGAAGACGCGTCGAGGAAGAAGACCTCACCGTCGTCACGGACCACGGCGAGGAGATTCCGGTACTCGTCGATCTCCGCCATGAGGAAGTGCTTCGGGTTGCCCGGGTCGTCAAGCACGGCCACCGAGCTCGGGGAGATCTTCGCTCCGCCGAACAGCGGCAAGACGACCGCGACGAGATAGACGAGGATCCCCAGGACCGCGGCGATGACACCGACGCCGCCGACGTTGATGACGACGCTCGTCACCGAGTCGACGAGATGGACCCGCTCGCTGGTAACGCGGTTGCGGCGGGCCCTTCGGCCCGCCGCGTTCGGCGTGTGATCGCTGGTCGATGTCATCGGAGTCGGCCCGAAACCCGATTCGTCCTAGTTGAGCCCGAGCTTCTGGCGCTCTTCCATGACGATCTTGTTAGGCAGCGGGAAGTAGCCGTCCTTCACGACCGCCTCCTGCCCTTCCTGGCTCAGGATGTACTTGAGGAACTCTCCGCGCACGGGCTCGAGCGCCTTGCCCGGAGCCTTGTTCACGTAAAGCAGCAGGTAACGCGACAGCGGGTAGAGGCCCTGATAACCGTGGTCGGGCGTCGGAGCGAAGAACTTGTCGCCCTTGCTCGCCAGCGGCACCGCCTTCACGTCCGCGGTCTTGTAGCCGATGCCCGAATAGCCGATGCCGTAGCGATCGGTGGCGACGCCCTGCACGACCGACGAGGAGCCCGGCTGTTCCTTTACCGTGTCCTTGAAGTCGCCCTTGAAGAGCGCGTTCTCCTTGAAGAAGCCGTAGGTTCCCGACGCGGAGTTGCGACCGTAGAGGCTGACCGGCTTGTCCTTCCACTCGCCGGTGAGACCGAGGTCTCCCCAGGTCTTGATGTCTTTCTTCGCGCCGCCGCGGCGGGTCTTCGAGAAGATGGCGTCGACCTGCTGGAGCGAGAGGCCGGCGATCGGGTTGTCTTTGTGGACGTAGACCGCGAGCACGTCGACGGAGGTGCGGACCTCGGTCGGCTTGTAGCCGTGCTTCTTCTCGAACTTGTCGATTTCGTCGGC
>JAMPYE010000660.1 GCA_023700825.1 Thermoanaerobaculia bacterium
ACAACTAACAACTAACAGCTGACAACTGACACCCAACGACTCCCGGCCTAATTCGCCGTCCGCGACGACTTCGGGCCAATCGTCGCGATGAGTGGCACAGAGAACCCACCGACCGGGCTCTGGAACCTCGCGACGCCCGCGAGGTTCACCGGGGCGAGGGAGCCGACCATCCCGCCGCGTGCGGTCGCCAGCACGGTGTAGGTCACGGTGGCGGTCGAGTCGGGGGCGATGGTGACGCTGTAAGGCCGCGCCTCCCTCGAGAACTGGTAGGACGAGACCGGCTCGACCGCGCGCAGTTCGAGCTGCTTCAGAGTGATCGGCTCGAGAGAGGGATTGTGAACACTCACACGGTAGCGCACGAGCAGCGGGCCCGAGTACTGGGACATCGCCGGCAGCCCGCCATCCTGCTCGATCTCGACCACCGGCTGGAGCAGCTGGGCTTTCACGGAGGCTCCTGCCCACGCGGCAGGGAGCAGGGTGAGTGTGAGCGCGATCGTCAGCATGCGATTCGAGTGCTTCATCGGGTTCCTCCTGTTCGGTCCGTCGCCGGCAGATTTCGTCCGGCACTGGAAATGGTACGAGCCACGTGCCACGCCAGTCGTCGCGGTCCCGACAGAGAACGGTGAACGATTGGTTGCGGCTCCTCACTCCCTGAATCCGACCGCGATGTCGTCCATCGACAGCAGGCCGGGGCGGGCGGTGAGAATTCGCGGGATCGCGTTGACGACCATGGCCGCGGTCGCGTGATCGCCGTGGATGCCGCTCCGGATCGTCGCCGAGACGTCGGGAAGGCCGTGGATCTCGATCGTGTCCGCGGGATCCTTCGCGCCGACGTACACCTGGATCTCGAAGCGCAGCTCGACGCCGGTGGTCGACGTGGCCGTCATCGTCTGGCGCAGGCCCGCGACTTCGCCCGGCTCGACCGTGAGGAAGTCGGTCAGCACGCGCTCCTGCGCGAGGACCGGCTCGACCGT
This sequence comes from Thermoanaerobaculia bacterium, assembly GCA_023700825.1. Lineage (GTDB taxonomy): Bacteria > Acidobacteriota > Thermoanaerobaculia > Gp7-AA8 > Gp7-AA8 > JACPDH01. Next base: position 975 of record JAMPYE010000660.1, read on the forward strand.
CTCGTCGGCGATGCGGGCGAGCTCGAGCCCCATTCCGTTGGCGAGCATCGTGAGTGACTCACGAAGCCCCATGTGCCGGATGCTTCCGTCGGCGACCGCCGTGCTGAACCGCTCGCGGGAGAGGCCCGCGCCGATCTTCCGCTGCAGCGGCTCGCGCCTCAACGAAGCGTTTACGACGCGGCGCACGTCGATCGCGGTGAGCGTCTGGCAGGCGGCGCTCAGCGTGAGCGGCAGCTTGTCCATGACGAACCCGGGATTCACTCCCGTGCCGAGCAGCGCGACGCCGTGGGAGCGGGCCGCGAGCTGCAGCGACTCGCGGATCGCCGCGTCGAGAGGGAAGGAGAGCTCCTCGCATGTCGAGATGACGTGGCAGCCGCGCTCCATCAGCGCGCGCAGCTGCGGCTCGACGGCGATCAGGTGCGATCCGGTCGAATGACAGACCACCTCGGGGCGTCCGACGAGCTCCGGCGTCACCGTGATCCCCGCGAGCCTGCCGAGCCCGATGACCTCGCCGACGTCGTGACCGACCTTGCCGGGGTCGTTGTCGACCGCTCCGACGACGGTGATCCAGGGCTTCTCGAGCATGAGGCGAAGAATCTCCGCGCCGATCGGGCCGATGCCGTACTGCGCGACCGCTATGGTCTGCATGTGATGGTGCATGTCGAGTCTCCGGTCGGAGATTCTAGCGGGGATTCGAGTGCGCGGACGCGACCGGGATCACACTCGGGCGTGGGACAGCGCGGGGATATCATCGCAGCACGAGTCCGGAGGGCAGGGAAGCGATGGCGACGAGATACGGGGGACAGGGAAGGGTATCGACTAAGGCGAAGCTCGCGGACGAGCTCGTGATTCTCGGCGCGGTGCTAGCCAACGCGCGGGAGCGTGCGGGGATCAAGCAGGCGGACGTCGCGGCGAGACTGGGAATGCCGGCATCGTGGCTTTCGAAGGTGGAGGGCGGCACGCGGAGGCTCGACGTGATCGAACTGATCCAGGTCGCCGAAGCGATGGAGATCGAGCCCGGGGAGTTGATCGACGAGATCCGGCTCGCGCTGCTGACGCGGGATAGCGCGAAGTTGTGAGGCCGGGGCGACGACGTCGACAACCCTGTCGCCGCTCACGCGGCTCGCTCAGCTTCTGACGTTGCTTTCCCAGCGCCGACTCGCTGGGCTATCCAGAATGCGGCCGCCACCGCAGCCGCGATGGGAAGCACCTCCTGATACGAGGAATTGTCCGCCACTCAGCACCAGCCTAACAACTAACAACTAACAACTAACAACTAACAACTAAGAAAACAGCTCCCTCTGCGGCGGTTCCTCCTCCACGCCGAAGTTCGACAGGCCGACGCCGACGAGGCGGTAGAGCGTGCCTTCGCCGAAGTCGAAACGGCCCAGCAGCTCCTTCGCCACCGCGAACAGCTCGTCGGCCGAGACCGGGGGCGCGTGAAGCGTCGTCCTTCGCGTGGCCGTGCGGAAGTCCGCCGCGCGCAGCTTCACCGTGACGGTCCGCCCTGCAAGCCCCTTCCTGTCGAGCCGTTCCCAGAATCTCGGGATCGCGGAGCCGAGCTCGTTCGCGATCTCCTCGAGGGTCAGGTCTCGAGCGAAGGTGTTCTCGATCGACACCGACTTCGTCTCGTGCTCTGCGATGACGGGGCTGTGGTCGATTCCCTGCGCCAGCTCGCGCAACCGGTGGCCGAACGACCCGAGCCGGCGCACG
>JAMPYE010000661.1 GCA_023700825.1 Thermoanaerobaculia bacterium
ATGGCGGATGCACTGCTCGCGTTGCTCCCGGCGGCGCCCCCCCCCGTCAACCCGCACTGCATCTACTGCCTCGCCACGGACGGTGCATTCACGACCGAGGAGCACGCGGTTCCAGAAGCTCTCGGTAATGACGACGCCATTCTCTCGCTCGGCGATGTATGTGACTCCTGTCAGCGCTCCCTTGCGCCGCTCGACCAATGGCTCGCCGACTTCGAAGGCATCGCACTCGATCGTGTCATCCACACCGCGCACACGAAGAAGGGCAAGCTCCCGCGCGCCACCTTCGGCAACATGCAGGTCGAAAAGGTGCGGCCAGGTGCGATCCGCATCACCGCCACCGCCGATGAGCCGCCGCTCATCTTCGAAGCGACGCAACCGGACGGGTTGAGGCGCTTTCGCATCAACGTGCGTGGGCGCAAGCCGCTCGATGTGCATCGACTCGGTCGCCCCCTCTACAAGGTAGGACTCGCGATGGTCGCATTCCATGCGGGCCGAGCGGCAGCATGCCGCCCGCGCTACGATGCCGCGCGCGCGTTCATTCAGGGCTCGCGGAGCTTTTCGAACAACCTGATAGTTCGCACCACGAGCACTCCGCATGATCGGCTGAACTCGCAGCTCTGGGATCAGTGCGACGGCGGCGGGGCGCTCTTCGCCATCGATTTCTGGGGCGTGCTCTTCATGCTCAACCTGGAAGAGGCGCCGGTGCTGACGATTGACCCAGCCGAACCACTGGCCGCAATCGCGACGACGCTCTGGCTCGGAGAGCAGCGATCATAGAACTCGCCCGCCGCTGGGCGCGTCTTGTGCCGTCCGGAAAGCCCCGCATTGGTCTTCCGCCAAATCATACGATCGGCACCGAATAGCCCTCATCATCTGTGATGTCGAGATCACGGCTCACATCACGCCTGACATCACACCCGCATTCACACGCCTTACGACGCGGACGATCGTGACGCTGCTCGAATGCCCTCAGGCCACTTGCACGAACGCAGGGCGGCAAAGGAGGCATTCATGAGCAGCTACATCATCCAGGTAAAAAAGCCGGCGCTCGATTTCGAGAGACGCGGTGAGTGTGACGATCCAGCGCGTCTCGACGAGATGCTGATCGGCGCGATCGATGAATTGCGGCAGATCTTTCCCGCCAAGACTGTCAGGCAGCCGAAACCGGCTTCGCCTCGCACGGCATCGCTGGCAGCCGCCCCGACCAAGTCCATCGCGTCGGCCGATCCGGAGGAAAAGCGATGAGCCGCCGCGAGCTCCTCTCGATACTCCTCGCTTCTCTCTTCCTCGGCGGTTGTGGGAATAGCCGAAACCTCTGCGAAGCGCTCGGCTTCTGCGATCCGACCCCGCCACCCGCGGTTACGTTCGACATCGTGCTCGATGGCAGCGACGGCTCGACCGCGACGGTCGACGCAGTGCGCTCCACCGGCGAGGCCGTCCTCCCCGTCGCGGCTTGCCGGCCCGGCTCCGTCGTCCGCCTATGGTGGCTCGGGGCGACCGTCGCCGATACCGAACTCCTTGCCTCGCTCACGGTCGAGCCGCCGCGGAGCAAAGCCAGGAAGTGGCAGACGACGGCGCAACGTGAGTTCGTCGAGCGAAGCGTGCCGCTTCTTGTGACTGCGACGGAAGGACACCTCGCACGCCCCCGGCCGAAGCGCTCGCCCCTGGCGGAAGGGCTCACCCGCGTCGCCTGGTCGTCCGCTCCGACGCCTCTCCGCGTGGTGGTCCTCGTCAGCGACGGCCGGGAGGTTAGTCGACTCGCAGACTTCGAGTGCAAACCGCTTCCCTCATCCGAGACCTGGCTACGTCTTCTCGATAACAGTTCGCTGCTTCCCGAGAAGTCATTCAACGGGGTCGTCATCCACGTCGCGTTCGCGAGCGTCCCACCCATCGCGGATCGTCGTTGCGTTCCCTCCATCGACCGTGAGACCCGTATTCGTGCGCTCTGGCTCGCCTCGCTGAAGCGGGCCGGTGCGAGCAGGGTCACGTTTCACACGGGCGCCCCGGTCCTGGGCGGCGATCCATTCGCCGAGAACGGGGGTGGCTCGTGAGTTCGAATATCTCCGATGGCGGTAACGCCAACTACACAGTCTCTCCGGATGTCGATCCCAACATCCGCCGAGCGGCGCGAGCCGGTAACTACAACCCGCAGTATTTCGTCGTCGAACAGCTCGGACCTCGGCCGGCTGCGTTCGACCCGGACGGGAGCGTCGACGATCAACGACTCGTCGAGCGCGCGGCGAACACCGCGGAACGCGACGAGCTCAAACGCGACGTCGACAACCTCCGCGTCCAATCATCCCGTCACCTGCGCCCCTGGGTGTCGGCCATCATCGCGCTGGTCCTCACGTTCATCGAGTGGGTGCTGGTGCGGGCCGCCATGTTCGAGATGGGCCTCTCCGCGCTGGCCGCCAACATCACCGCACTCGCGGTGACTGTCGCCACGGCGATCGGCGCACACCTCGTCGCCCGAGCGATCGGCGCACGCCGCAGGTGGATGTACTTCGTGGTGCTGCCGCTGGTCACGATCGGGATCGTCTCGGTGGCCTACCTGAGGGCGAACGAGTTCCGAACGCCTGACTCCTCAACCGGCGAGGACCTGACCGCGTTCGCCGTCATGCTCTTCGTCGTCGTCCTGATCGCCTGGGCGCTCGAGCAAGTCGTGCGCAACCTCTTCGAGCG